>JAKALG010000050.1 GCA_021813235.1 bacterium | reverse complement strand
AAGTTGTCTCTTTTGGATTCTATCGCCTACGCTAACATCTAATTCTCCCGTAGCCCGACCGTAACAATCGCTTAGTCCGTTGCATCGGGTGTTCTTGGTTTGGATTTTTGTTTTAGGAATGTTCGTTGTGGGCATTTGGTTTTTCCCAAACAACTGATTCAATCATAAAAACAATAAGCAATACAAGGGCAATGGTTGTAAAATCCGTGATTTCTGAGATGCTACCTAAAACCATAAATATTATCCCAACAAAACAATATGTAAGGTGTCTGCCGTTCATTCTTAGCTTCATCACTCATTCTCCTTTCGGTGGCTCTGGTAGGGGTTGCCAATGGGTTACCTCTATGGGTGGATGGGTAGACCATCCCGACGCTTGCAGATATGTTAAAAAACAACCCCACGCATTGCACGAATAGGCTATCCTACAAGCATTGCGAAAGATTCAAGATGAAGGGCTGGATTGTTGTTTTTCAAAGTCTGGGTCTGTATCGTTTATAATGGCTTTTACGCCAATCGTTGGTATCATCGAACCATCTGAGAATTTCCAATACCAATACGAAGACTCCCCATGCCAATATTTTTCATATGATTCAGCAAAAACGGTTAATTTCTCATCGTCTCCGGTAAAATAAATAGTCCATTCACGCATCATTCCGCATCTCCTTTCGTTAGTTTCTCTCCGCAGTAAGGACAGAAAGAAATATTTCTTAAAAATGGTACGCTATCTGCGTGGCGATATAATACCCATTGTTTTGTCTGCTCAGAAAACCTTATTCTGATTTCAGCGCATCTATGTTCTCTCGTCATGGCTTACTCCATTTCATAGCAATTCATTAAGTTGTTTCGTCTCTTTTGTCCGCTTACCATCACCATATAAAATCCTCTGCAATCTCTCCATATTTTTCTTTGCATCTTCGCAGGATTGTTCAGGGGCGTGTTGGATGTTGCATTTTTCACATACAGGAAAACAGACCGGACATAGTTCTTTTGGCTTTAGCAACGTTTGTCGCCCATGATGTTCACAAATGTCGCAATATTGTGGTAATTGGGGCTTGGGCTGGCATTCTCGTTGTTCTTTTGTTTTCTTAGGCGTGTAGACATTGTAATTATTGGCTAACCCCCAGAAAGGATGTTTAAGTTCATTCCAGCCATCAAATTTACTTTTAAGATATTCAAGGGCATGTTCCTGAAACTCTGCCACTTCGTCTAAAATATCGGGATTGAGATTTAGAAATTCTTTTGCGCTTTTAAGGTCTCGTCCAGTAGCTCTATATTTTTCACCTTTATAGCGGCTATCAGCTTCCCACACTGGACGGTAGATGAGCATTACTAAATCAAATGGAGCGGATTTACTCATCTATGCCTCGTTGAGTATTCTATTTTTCTCACGTATGACATCCTCATCGTCTAAATTAAAATGATGTCTCCAATAATCCAAATCTTGATTTTTTCTGCCATGCCACTCCATACAATCCCCACAAAGTTTTTCATATTTTTTCACTATCCTGCTACAAATCAAACAGACAGAATAACTCATCTACGCCTCATTAAGATTTTTAAATTCTACTTGCCCCTTACAATATAAACATGTATAGCCCAATTCAAGAAGTTTCTCTTCCATTTCGTCTCTTTGTCGTTCAAGTATATTTGCTTCTTCCACCGAACCACCTAATTCTCCAACATGTGTCTCTAATTCAATAATATTGGAGCGCAAAAAAGAGATTGTATTTAACATATCTAATACAACATCATCACTCCACTCTCTGGACGCACTCTTACAGCGTCTCCCACTTGGGACTATATTCTTTTCAAGCAAATCACATTCATTTTCTGTTAGTATTCTTGGCACAGTGCTTATTTTTTCCCATCCTCTAAAAGTAGTGCGCTTATGGTTTTTTTAAGCTCTCTAAGATTAACCGATACAAGCTGTTCGTTAAATGGTTCAAAATAAAATGCTTCATTTTTAACAATATTAACTATATCATCGGCGGTAACATCCTCTACCTTAAATTTTGTATTTTTACAATATTCATGCAAAACCACCGCTATGTTATATTTATTAAGCCAATTTATATCTGCTGGTTCATCCCATTCTATGGTTACGAGTTTTTTCATTATTTCTCCTGATTAATAATTTTTCAAGTTTAGTTACAAATCTTTTAGCTTGTTGAAGACCAGAAATGAAGCCGAGCTTGCAACATATATTGCCAACTGAATTTATCATGCACCATTTGATTTCTTTATCGAGCAGAGATTTAAGGTCTTTTGATTTTATTTTCATTCTGTTTTTTCTTCTAATGAACATTCTATCAGGGTTTTACCAATTTGGACTCTCTCCCAATTTATTCCAAAACATCACCCTCTCTGTAGAATCCGTAACCCATTGATTCATATTACAGACACAAATCTGCTGAAAATGATAAATATTCCCGCATGGCTCTGTTTTTTCTACAAAACATAAATATCTGCCGTCGTAATTAGGCATTCCGTCGTTAATATCATGCCAATAATCCCCCCGTGCCATTTTTTCAAGTTCATATACTTCTTGCCAATATTCCTCTTCGGTTCTATGTGATAAGGAAAGAAGGCTCTTAAAACAAAGTCTGGCAAACCAAGATATAACTCTCTCAAATAATGTTAATTCCCTCATGTCATCCCCTCGTTTTTATATGCTTAATTCCGATGTCTTTTAACAAATCAGCAGTGATAGACCAAATTAAATTATATATTGCCGTTCTTGTACCAAATTCCTTTTGTTGATATTCAAATTCCTTGACCAAGACTTTTGTTATTTTCATTTATTTGTCTCCCTCCGCAGAAAACTGTAATAGATAAGCTATACGCAACGAGATTTCGTTCAAAAGCAATTCCATACCCAATGCATGTTTTGATTTTGAAAGACTATCCCATATTTCTCTCAAAAAATCCAATTCCGATTTAACGTCTGTCGGTAAAGCATCCTTTATCAATAGTTCGCCGATTTGATAAGCCTGTTTCTTCGTAAAACCAATCCAAGCCGTAGGTTTGCCGAAATTCATTGTTACTATTCCATTAGAATCAGCTCTAATGCCTATGCGAATTTCACCCTCATCGTTTTCGTTTAATTTACCATTGGGGAACTTGCCCGTTGCACCGAATATGGGTGTGCAATTTCCGGTATTACCAAGCGGACTTTCTTTCAATCCACTACTTCGCGGTACCGTCTTGAGAAATTCCTCAAACCGTTTGCTCAATTCTGGTTTGTCTCCGTGATGACTCATATTGTTTCTCCTTTTAGTTTTCATCTTTTAACAATCTTTTCACATAGATATATATGGCGAGCGAAGCGTAGCCATACGCGTTTCTCAGCGTAGCTTTACCCCCCTACCCCCCTATTGTTACTGCTCGGTGGGATGGGCAATGCTCCGATTGTGTTTCTGAATTAAAATTTTTACCAGAACCAATCCGCGCAATAGTCGGAAAGTAACACAATCATTTCGATTATGATTAAGGGCGAGAATATGCTTTTGTTGGCTGATTTACTGGCTCTCTACATCACCGTTAATTAAAATAAAAAACCCGCAAGCGCGAAAGTCATTGCTACGAACAATGCCAATAGCCCCTGCGGGCAAACTTGCGGGTTATAAAATGATAATATGTAATTTGTTCGTAGCATAAAATTTGGTTTTCAATGACTATTCGCACTACAAATATAAACAGACAAATCGTCAAAAGCAAGAGAAAAATAAAAAATCTTTCCGGCGAGATTTCATAAGCCTACTCGACTTATGGTGTCGTGCCCCCGCCTCACGGTTAGGGGGATTCTCACCGGAATTAGTTTAAGCACAAATAGACCGTTCCAATTCGTGTATTCAGGGCTTTGAAGTAATTCCTGTAATGAAATAGCCTAAATCCACGCTTACAGGCTATACAGAGATATTCTTGGGTCATGAACATTGTTATTTCCTCAAATTAACCCCGTGGCAGGGACACCAACAGCATCGGGAGCAGTGTCCGCGTAAAATTACTAACGAGATAGAAATTCCCGCCCGATTTCACCCCCTATTTAGGGTTGCCACGAGGAATTATAATTAAGATATTCTTTCCACATCTCCAGCATTGGACATATCCTTGCACGGTTTCAAGCCCGCAATTCGGGCAAATACTAAGCACGGGCTTAGTTGTTTCTGTGGGCATCAATGCATCTTCGCTATTCTTGGTCATGACGACCCCACCGTGTAAAAGAAAACTTTAAATTTGCATCTCGCCAATTAGTTCTCAACACGATAGAAAGATTCTTTAACGTGTATTTGGGCATATAGTGAAGGGTTATCCCAAAAAATTTGAGCATATAATAGGGAAGAATAACGAGCTTAGCGAGTTTCATTTTCGTTTTTTTCGAGTCCAAATGTGATACAATCCACACCGCTTACACTTTTTTTGAATGTGAGTTTTTGCCATTTTATGGACCCATTCGCAATGCTGAAAATATCCGCTTGGTTCATATTTTCTTGGTTTACAGGGTTTCATTTCTTTTCTCGTATTATCATAAGGTGCAGAGTATTTTGATACCCGCAGGTGGTGCACATATATATTTCTTCTCCATCTTTATAGCGTGTTCCACTTGAAAGTCTCTCCGTCTTTTTAATTTCACCACCACAGGGACAAGTAAAAGATTCCTCAGACCTTCGCTCTGAGTCCTCAACCACTAAAATCTTTTTGAAATGTTTAACCAGAAGTTTGTCAAATTCGACGCGGTTTTTTTTAATTAAATCTTTTATTGCTTCTTCTTTTGCGGCACTAATTAGCACCGTAAAATCTAATAACTTATCCTTAACTTCTATAAACATTTTTCTTTCTCCTTTTGTTGAGGGCAGAGCAGGCGGTGTGAGTGCGTATATATCTGCGTAGCCAGTCCGTGGACTCATACGCCCTTATCAGGGAATGTCGCAAACTCTCGCCACCACCATCTGCCCGAATAACGTAGCTTGTTTTGGCTCATCATAGACTTTGTTCCAACGCTGGATTTTCTTGCTTCCAATGTTCCCAATCTCGTTGGGGCGGTTGCTCACCAAAAGGAATCATCCACCGGATTCTATGAATCTACAAACTACGTAATAACGTAGCTACGTTTAGGTCGCTCAGGAAATATTTAGCGGGACGACTTCTCCTATTTTTGTCCGCGAGACATTGCTCATATTATCCTACCCTCAATGCGTAGCCACGATTAAATCTTGTGAACGTGGTCGGACTCGAACCGACACCTCAAGTTTATTTCCTCGCCGTACTACCAATTAGATACGACACGTCCACCGAATCAATAAAAATCCCGATGCCAGCTTTGCGAATAGGAAGGGAAAGCAATCAGAAGGTCGCATTGCCGAACATCGGGAGAAGATTCATAATTTTTTAGTTTCATTGTTGCCCTCTGATATGACTACTACAAGTTACCATGTGAACTCGAAAAAAGCAAGGAAAAACCTTGTCTTGCAAAGATTACAAACGGCAAATATCGTGCCTAAGATTGCCCTACAAGCCTATACTCAGCCACGTGCTTTCCGCTTGGGGTCTCCCATATCTTGGTTTTAATCTGAAAACCACGCTTTCTCAGTTTATGTATCACCGACCCAAGCCGCCAACAATCAAACATATTCAGGGCTTCGAGTGGAGTGAGTGTATTGCCTTGTTTGAGATAGTCGAGAATCAAAATGTTCTGTGAGGTTTTATTGCTCATTGTCATCCCTTTCTAATGAATCGTAGTATTCATCTACTGTTCCGTATTGTATGCCCAATTTATCGCAGACTTCCTGAACTTTAGTAACCAATTCAGCAAATTCAAAACTTCGCATATTAGCCGTGCTACCCGCAATAAATATGTTCTGCTTGGTTATCGGGTCTAATACTTCTTGCTTGTTCAGGGTTTCCTTTATGTAATCGTGAACCTGCTCAACCGTCATTCCCGTATAACCACTAATAGCCCTCACCAATGCGCCAAAGTAATACCGATTCGCCCTGAGACTGCGCTTGCTCGGTTTAGGCTCAACCGTGATTATCACCGCCCTGCCCTTAAATTCAGGCAAGGACAGGATAACTTTATCGTCTTGAACTGTGCGGATAAATTCTCGGTGTAGTGGCATATCTAAAACGGCAATCCATCGGAATTTTGAAATTCACCGTGTGATTTTTTCTGGTAATCATCAACATAGACGGTATGTGTATTGCCCCACTTGTCCGTCTCCTTCATTTGCGCCACAACGAGATTTATGTAACCTCGTTCATTGGGTTGTGGAAGTTTTTCGGCATTTAAGCCTATACGGATTGTGTCGAACTTTCCGATTTTTCCTTTGCCAACA
>JAKALG010000049.1 GCA_021813235.1 bacterium | reverse complement strand
TAGGAGTTGAGGCCTTGTGAGCCTTTTTCTTGAAGTAATTGTAATATTAAGTTTTGTTGTGTCATGTTTCCAAACTTTACCGGCAGCATGATACTTGGTATCAATTCGCCATATACCCTTTTATCTTTTTGTTTATCTCATTTTGTGTAAGTTCTGCCCATTCCGGGTAGTTGTTATACATTGGATTTTTCTGCCAATCATAGCGGGGGGTAAAAGTAGGAACGGTTTTACTTTTGAAAGCTATCTCAAACTCCGTGATTATCTTATCTACCTCGGCTTTCAAGTCCACTGTTTTATAGACATAGGTATTAACCCTCAAATCATCGGAAGCTACATAGTCTATGGCGTAGTAGGGTTTTTTCAGAGCCAGTGCATACATACACGCCTGAAGTTTGTGTTGCGGGTCTGCTTCTTTGGTTTTGTCAATTCTTTTATACTTCATATTGGTTACACTTTTAACCTCGTGGGGTAATACCATATCTTTAATTTGGGGCACATGGCCGTTATGTTGAACGACAGCATCTATATATCCCACGCATCCCCTGTATTCAACCGGCATTTGCTTTTTAACAACGGCATCTAATTGGCCGACTAACCATTCCTCAATCTGTTTGCCTCTTAAAAACTTTCTTAGAGTATAAGAGTCATTTTGTTTCATGGGAACGCCTAGCATTTTTAACATCTGCCATTGTAGGGGCCAGCCGAGCATAGAAGCAGAGAGTTTGCCGGAAGATACATGATGTACCCTTTCCAGCCTTTCAGCCTCTAATAGTTTTTTACTTATTAAATCGTCAAACCAAGTATCGTTTATCATATCTTAATTCCTCTTGGCGAGTTTAATTTCCTTGCGAAAATTAAGCCCACCAGCAAGTATTAAGCGGAGTAATCTTCCTCCGTTAATTCCTCATGCGTCCTGTTCCTGTTTACCTTAGCATTTTCAGGCATTGGCAAAGAGTTGCCGTTTTTGGCATACACTTCAAACTCGTGCCAGAAAAAACCTCCTGTCTTATATTGACCGAGCTTACTTCTTGCGCCACATTTGCATTTAACATTGACATAGGTATTACCCTCTTTGTCTTTGTTGGTTGTTAAATAAAATGCGTTCTTGTCGCTGTTGTTGCAGACATTACAATAGGTTCTCGGATTACTTAACACGATTGACTTGTGTAAAGTGTCCATCTCGTCTTTTTCCTCAACGAGTAGCTCGTAATTTACATTTCCAAGAGCAAATGTTGTTTTAATTGTCATATTAGTTTAGAGCCTGCCTTATAACTCCCTGCACTTCCTGTTCGTAGGCGGTTGCTTTATCCTCTGCGTTATAGTGAGCCAGCAGCCCCTCCAAAAGGGTATTTACTATCCTTTTGTGGTATTGCATCTGCTCTATATGCCTAAAAACTTCTTTCCACTGGTATTGTTCTTCAGGACTCATTGTTTCACCCCCTTCCTGTGCTTCCCGGGCATTTTCTAAATCCCTCTCAGCTTTCAGCTCATCATCTTCCGGATAGTTGTCATATTCCCTATAATTGGAATAATTATCAAATCTCATATTTCTCCCTCCCAACAAATTTGCGAGCTTGCCCAAGGATTTAAGCCCTGTTCTTTAAACAATTTATAGGCATAGCTTGTATTGGCAAGGCCATTCTGTAAATCTGCTATGGAAAGGGGGTGTGCACCTGTATAGATTTGGAAGTATCCGACTGCACCTATTGAGTTGACAACTTTTTCCCTAAATCCAGATTCACACCTTGCCAACCAGTATCCGGTGTTGTAATCTTTACCCCAAACTTCTTTAATAAGTCTTACCGCTCTTTCTTCTTGGGTAATATCAAGAGTAGGCTGTGTGTAAGAATATCTGATAGTCATAAGCTGTTTATATTGCCCCTGTGCTTCTGCATAGGCTTCTTTCTGCTTTGTTGAGAATCCGACTATGGAAACGATAACAATAAATTCAAACAAGATGATTATAGAGGCCCATGTTTTCGTGTGTAGTCCATAGTATATTCTGTTGTTAAGTCTAAATTTCATAAATACCTTTCTATAGCCCACATATCGGCCTCAAAGTTTTCCTGCACTAATATCTGATGTTCTCGCGTGCCGAAACTGTCCGCTTCTATTTCCCTGTCCAATCGTTCAGCTGGAACAGACCATTTGAGAGAATTGATTTTTTTTATGTGTTTAGCGGTTTGTGTCATGTTCCTTCCTTTTTATCTTCCCCAAGTGGTATTCGATTGCTTGTCTTGTAACTCCGAAGATGTCGGCCATTTTGTGGACGTTATACTTCTGGACTAGGTGTCCGTATTCTGCCAAGAACTCTGCTTGTTGAGGTGTAAGTTTTTTACTTGACATAGTTTGATATAATAGTTCGTCTTCATATTTCCTGTTTTTGTTATCCGAATATCTTTCTATTGATATTCGTATAACGGGGAAATTGAAGCTATTGTCAGTAGTATAAACTCTTTTTTGGGACTTGTCAATAGGCAAAATGCTACTTGCAAAAATAGTCTGCTCTTGATATATCTAATTATGGAAATTGACGAACAAGGCTTCTTAAATTTCCTGTCCATTAAAAAAGGTGCAGCCCGCAATACTATACTAGGGCATAAGTCAAGATTGCACATCTTCAAACGATGGCTACGGCAAAACTCTTTCCCTTTGGATAGGACTTCAGTTGAACAATTTTTAGCCGAAAAATCCCAAACTGTTGGTATAAATGAGTATATCTATTTTTTCCGTTCTCTTGAAGCATATCTTGAAGACATAGGGCACCCACAAACCCTTATTAAGAGTCATATTTTCCGTCATCCGGCGGTTCGGGTTTGAAGTAATCTTTTGCCTGTTGGGGAGATAGTCCCCTATCATCTACATAGGCTATTGCCAGAGGCTTGTGCATTATCCTTGAGAATATTACCCCATTATCTGATAAAAATTTCCTTACTTGGGGATATTCTTTTCTGGGCCTTGAAGTGAAGATAACCACTTCGTGCATTGTAGAACACTGGTTAACCGCCTCCTTCATTCCGGGCAAGAGTCCGTGCATTTGAAAAGTCTCACCATTCCATCGGGTATCGGCAATCGTAGAATCAAAATCCCAAAAGACTCTATTTGGTAATGGTGGTACTTCCCTCATTCTCCTCCTTTTTTCTCATTCCAAAGTTATGTAATAGTCCGAAAGCATTGAAGATAATGGCGCAGATGTGCATATAGTTGCCGAAGATGTCGCCTATTTCCCTATCCCCTTTTTCGTACTTATTTTCCATATACTTTTGGTAGTGCCTTATAAGACTTTCTTCGTAAGACTCATCGGGGATACCTTTCTTGAAGTTTCCCTCCCCATACTTTTTTTTCTTGGAGGTCATAAACTCAGCATAAAGCCTAAGCCCTGTCCAGCTTATTGTTTCACCATAGGATTCTTTGCCGTCTTCCGAATCTCTAACCGCACCTGTAGTGAATTTTCTTATGTTATTTTCCATACTTTTTTTCCAACACTTTAATAATTTTGTCTATGTAATCTTTAACTTCTTTTTCGGGTATCTTGCTCTTTTTAACAAAATCAGTAAGCGTACCGCCTTTTTCTATGATGGTTAAAAACTGCTCAAACTCGAATACCCTCATCGTTTTTTTCTCCTATCCTTATAGTCGGTCAAAATCTGTCTTATTGTCTGTTTAGATAAAACATAATTCTCATAGTCATATAAAATTTCTTCAACGATGTCTTCTTCTTTGATTTTTAGTATATTGTGTTCCATATCTTCTTTGATAAATTACTTTTTCTCCTTTCAAGCAAGCGATTTGAAATCTCTCTTGCGCATCGTGTACTGCTTCATGTAAAGTACACTCCATCGTTGCATTCATAAGGGGATTACTTATATCCCGCTTATCCCTTCTGTCTAAAAAAGCCTCAAACACACCTGTAATATGGTTTACCCTTCCAGTATTGGGATTAGGGCACGAACCATCTCCATATAGGCAGTGTCCATTAGCTTTATCCCGGACTAATTGTTTATCCTCTAAACTGAATCCGTATCCCCGTCTTAAGTTTTCCATATTTTGCCAGATGTTGCCAAATGTGGAGGCGGAGGGTACGACCCTCGTTCCTAAAAGACTAGCTGACTAAGCAAAATAAAATGTCTATTTTGTCTTAAAGGTCTATTCGAAATGCGCCCCCGTGATGGTTTACAGTAAACTGTATACTATAAACCTTTGCGTGGTCTTCCACGCCCTCTTTTTGGATCTAAACCGATTTCTTCTCTCAAGTTGTAACCCGTGCCATCGTATAAAATACCTTCGGGTGAAATGAATCTAGGATTATTAGCGGCCATAATGACCTGATAGGCGTTCTCAACCTTTTTTCCTCTTACTTCGGAGTAATAATAGACACCGAATCCATTTGACGGTGTTTTGTTCCCCGATTTATCATAATCGGCTGTCTTAGAAAACCCTGCGTGTAAAAATGTCGTAAATGAGTTTCCGTCTGCATCTACAAACTCTCCCATTTTATTGACTACTGCGTGTCCCAAAGTGTTACTTCTCCAGTTATCAGCCATTTCCAACTTGCCGATGTCCTGTTTACCCGTTCTGGTTCCATGTCTTATTTTTCTTCCGTGCCAATCGTAAGACTCACCTTTGCCGTATTCGTGGACCTCCCAACCTTGTAGACCAAATACTTCCTCAAATGGCCTTAGATATTGTTTAACTCCGTTATTAGCATCAAGGTACATATTGTCGTATCTGTTCTCATGATTGCCCTTCATGAATACTTTTTTAGCGTTTGGGAATTTTTGATTGATAAAGTCTATAAACCATCTTCCTGCCACCTGTTCGTCTTGGGTAACGCTGTCTCCCAGTTGATTATCTTTTCTAAAACCCGACTGTTGTTGGAAGTCTATAATATCCCCGTTTAAGACAACGTGCGTAAACGTGTGTGCTTGGCCGTTTATATATTTAATCAACGCACCTACAGCTTCCTGATTGGTTTCCCTAAGTAGCTGCATATCACTTATCACGAGTAATTTTTCCTTATAACCCCGTATTTGGCTTTCCCTTCGTTCTTTGACTTGTCGTCTCATATTTTTATCTGCTAAAATACCTAAAGCAGAATCACCTCCAATCGGTAGATTAGGTAACTCTAAAACTGTTGTATCTTCCGTTTGGGGGGCTTCTGTTTTTATGTCCTTTAATTCCTCCCGTATGGCTTGCAGTTGCAGTTCAACAGGGAGTTTGGATACCCCTGTGGGGCTCTGTACGGGCTCAAGACGCTTTTCTGGCACTAAAAGCCCTAGTTTCTCTTGAAACCTTTGTCCTTCGTAAATAATGTGTTCTTTACTGTTCATACACTTGGTAATAATGGTAATCCCGTTATAATCTGGCTTAGCTCTTTTTGTCCTGGCTGTCTTACTGTAATTGCCAAATCTATTTCAGCACCAGGTTTTAAAGGCAAGTAAAAATTTATATTTCCTGACGGCTTCTTTTCTTTCTTCGGTTTCTCAATATCCTCTTCTCCCTCAGTCTCCGTTGTAGGTACTGGAGGCTCTCCTGCGTCATCCCACTCATTGTCTTTGTTTGAGTAGGGTCTATTCCCGATATATGACCCCGCATCTTTTTTTCCCCCGCTTATAAGCTCTGGTTTGGGAGGCTCTTCTGTCAATTCGGAAGTCCAAAAGATTATATCCTCGCCTTCCAAGTCTCCGATTAAAGGAGCCATTTCGGGTAAAGAGCCTGAAAACTTAATCTCCGAAGCCTTATCAACTACATACTGATTTATCTTATTTCTTATCTCTCTTGCTCCATATTCACCTGTCTCAGCGTGGTCTAAGACATAGCTTCTTAACTCTTTGGTAACGGCTAGAAAATTGTGTCCGTAGCGTTGGTCTCTGTTTATTTCTTCTAAGAATTTGTTGAATACTTTTTCAAGTTCAGGCCTGCCCAAATCCTGAAAAACAACTGTCGTATCAATCCTGCCCAAAAACTCAGGCATATCCTTAAAAGCCTTTTTAAGTTCGGAGATTCCTATTTTCTCCATATCGGGCTTTTGTGTGTCCGAGTGAAAGCCAATTCCCTGTTCACCGTTTCTTGCCCTGTGTAGTGCCTCTGCTCCTACATTTGCGGTCATTATGATATGGGTTTTGGAAAAGTCTAAAGTTGTAAGTTCTGATGTGTAGCTTCTTCCTCCCTGAACGGGAACGAGTGCTTTCTGCTGTCCTTCTTCTAAGACGGGTAAGAGCCACCTTATTATATTCGGGTGTGCTTTTTCTACCTCGTCAAATACTATTACTCCCCCTCTTTCTAAGAATTTGGGAGTGATTAAAATGTTATTGTCCCCATATCCTACATACGAAGGTTCCGAACCTTTTAGCCTTCCTACCGAGTGGGACTCCTGAAGTTGCGTGCAGTCTATTCTTAAAAACTTTTCTTCCCAATCTCTAGGATATAGATATCTTGCTAACGCTT
>JAKALG010000048.1 GCA_021813235.1 bacterium | reverse complement strand
TCTGATCTCCTTCTTTTAATCCTCCAACAATTTCTGTATTTGTATCATCAGTTAGCCCAGTTTCTACAGTAACTTGATTTGGAGCTATTACCGAAGGAGTTCCTTGTGATCCCACAGATGGTGCGGGTAAAGGAGAACCAAACATTTGTACATATTTTATATTTCCTTGAGTCTTTATCGCGCTCGAAGGAACGATGAGGACATTTGTTTTAGAATCAGTGATAATTGAAGCAGAAACACTCATTCCTGGTTTTACAGAATCTTCATTTGTATCAAAAGCGATTTTAACACTATATGACACGACGCCTTGAGAGACAGTACCGACAGTATCAATTTCAGCAACTGTTCCCGTCATAGATAAATCAGGTATTGCGTCAAATGTGATAGTTGCTTTTTGTCCAAGTTTTATTTTTGCCACATCTACTTCGTTCATAGAAAGCAGGGCAATTTTCTGGTTTGTAATCAAAGAACCCAGCGTGGAAGACGCGATGTCTCCAACTTCTCCTGTGACGCTTGCTATTGTCCCATCAAATGGAGCAAGGACATAATAATTAGAGAGATTATCTTTTGCATCTTGTAATGCATTTTCTTTTTGTTTAACTGAAAGTTCGGAAGACTGTATATCTAAACTAGAATTTGGGAAAGCGTCTTTATAACTTTTTATGCTTGCTTTAATTGAAAGTAGGTCTAGTAAATGAGTATTTGTTTCTGAAGTATAGGTGTTCAAACTTGCTTTATGCGTAGCTATTATTGTTGGTATGGCTGAGTTGTTTTTTTGCATTGAATCCTTAACAAAATCAATATAGTTATTTCCATTTTTTATAACATCAGAAACTAGCTTGGTTGTGTCGTAAGTTTGTGAAATCATTGTTTCGATAGTTGCGTTGTCAGAAGTTCTTGAAACTGATTTATAATTATCCAAGTTTTTATTGTAAGCTTCTAGTGCCAAGTTGTAAGAATCTGTCAGGTTTTGTTTGTAAGTCTTTATTTTGTCTGCATCTTCGTTTGCGACTTTTGATTCATACCAATCTATGTTCCACTGCCCTGAACCTGGACTGATGGTATCTTTAAAAAACATACTATCAAGACCAGTCATTATGTCTGGTAGGTCCAAAAATACGTTTGAAACAGTGTTGAAACCATCGTCATATGCTTTTGCTAAATCAGCATTCATATTCGCATCCGATTGCTGTATCTTTAATTTATCTAAAGAAATTTTTGCAGATTCTAAACTTATTTCTGCGTCCCTTACAGCTTTTTGTGCGTCTTTATTGTCAATTGAGAAAAGTAATTTACCTCTTTTGACTTTATCTCCAGGTTTTACTCCGACATAAACTATTGCCCCAGAGACACTTGCCTTTAGGTCTATTTGATTAGAACTTTCAACTTGTCCCGAAGCAGTAACAGAAGAAACTATTGTTCCTTTTTGTACAGTAGTGGTTATGTATTGAGTTTCACCCGTTGTACTTGTCATTTTTCCATAAATCCAATAACCAATAAACAAAACCACTATAAAAATGATTGAGCTCATTATCTTATGGGAAATTATAAAAGTTCTAGTTTTATTTAGATAGTTTTTCATAGAGTATTTTATTTTATTGGTGCTGTTTGTTGTGGTTGTGGGGAGACAGGTATACCGAGTGGCATTACTCTAATAAATTTTGCTTCTATTTGTCCTTCGCTGTTTGGTGACCCAATTATAGTTACGAAATCATCGACAGTAAGATCACTTGCTTTGATATTAAACATCATTTTTTGTATTCTTGTGTCATCTTTTATGAGAATCACTTTTTCTGTATTGTCTCTGTCTTGTACTATTATGGTTGGCAATTCTGTTTTTATAATTTTTCCTACAGCACCATGAGAGTTTGGAAAGTTGTCTCTACCGAACATCATATTGCCGGGTCTCATTCCAAAATTACGTTCATAATTTTCTCCCCAATCTCTGCCGAAGCCTGCCTTACGGAAACCAACAAAAATTCCTGCTGAAAAAATCAGCATAGCAATAATAATGACACCGATTATTACTAAAATCCTGGTTGTGATTTTTGATTCAAAAACTTTTTTTATGTCCTCGTATATTTTTTTCATCCCGTTTAGAAATCATACTATTCGTACATATATTTTTTATATATAAAGATAGCTGATTTGTGTTATTTTTATAATTTTCTCCCGTTTTGTAAATTTCTAACGGGATTCATATACTTTTAAATAGTTAATATTAATTGACCTCTAATAATTTGTTTTGTTGCAAATCTAAGTGACAAAAAGAATATAAAAATTAAGGAAAGCGAAAGGGCAATACTTATTGTTGGTAAGGATTCAGCGATAGAAAGGACAAATTCTTTCCAATAAGCAAAGAAAGAACTTCCGTTAGAAAAAGCAAGAGATAAATATTCATAAATTCCAGATTGAGCTAGGTCATTTGATAGTAAATGCCATGCCGGGATGAACCCTATCAATGAAGCAAGACTGACAGAGGAAAAAGCCCATAATTTAAAACGGGCTACGCGTTTGTTTCGCGCGATGATACTATCCCAAATATTTTGGGCTAGACTTGAATCTGCCTCAATTTTAGTATTAAGAAAAGCTTTTCTCAGTTCTTTTTTCATCTTCATACATCTATATATACGTTAAGCTACTAATTTTGGTGCAGTTATTGGAGTTTCTAACCCATTATAAAAAAGTGACCTATCTTTTTTAAACAAGAATTCTGCTATGTGAAAAATAGAATAAGTAATAAAAAATGCCCCGAAAACATCTATAGAATAATGTACATGTCCTAGGAGAACTACTGTGCCAAAGAAAAGAGAACAAGCTATAAAATAATAACGAAGATTTTTATATTGCCAAAATACTAAGGACATTAAAAAAGGCAATCCAGTATGTCCTGAAAAGAAAAGATCTCCAGTAAAATTCATTATGCTATTAAAACCGCTAGTTACGTCCACATGAGTAGGAAATATAGCAATATGAGTCAAAGAAATGAAAACTGATCTGATTAAAATAAATATAGCAATACTTTTTAAAACAAAAGGTATGCGTCTTGGGTGCTTTAGGCATAAAAAGATTACGGGTATCCAAACCATGAACATTCCATAAGTGAAGAGAAAATCTACATCATATACGCGAGTATTACTGAGTATTATATCTGTCACAGGATTACTGGCTACATTGGAAGCATAAGTACCAGCCAGAAAATTGACGCCAAAACTGACAGCAAAGAGTAGAAAAGCAATTATGACCGAAAAGGTAAAATCCTTATCCTTAAAATGAGCCTTTATTTGTATGGACCAATCACGCATAAAAAATTAAATTACTTGTATTTCAATATATACGCACCCAAAATACCTTTTGGTGCAGGATTTTAAGAAAGACAACTCTTTATAAAAATGATATAGTTAGATATTATGATTTCGTTTGTTATCCCAACGCTTAATGAAGAAAAAGTAATAGAAGAAACATTGCGTAATCTTTCGGGCTATCATGGGTTGCATGAAATTATTTTATCGGATGGCAAAAGTACTGACCGCACGCTTGAAATTGCGAAGAAATATAATTGTAAAATTGTTCAACATACAGGAGAGCATAGACAAACAATTGCAGAAGCACGAAATGGTGGAGCTTTTTTAGCCGCTGGAGATTTTATTGTTGAGATGGATGCTGATACTCTTTTCCCTGATATTAATAAATTTTTTGAGAAAATAATTAGTGTTCTTGATAAGAATAAAAATATTGTTGGAGCTACTACATGGTTTCGTATTTATCCTGGAGAAGAAACATTTTTTGATCGTCTAATTTTTGGGATTACTGGTGCGTTCAGTATGATATTAGATAATTACTTTGGTTTAGGTAGTACTAGTGGCGGAGAGTTCCAAATGATGAGGGCTGATGCTTTTCGTAAGATTGGAGGGTATAATAAAAACATTGTTGCTATGGAAGATGTAGAAATGTTTTCACGTCTCCAAAAACTTGGAAGAATTTATTTTGCAAAAGACCTTTTTATATATCATTCAGGTCGTCGGGCACACATCCTTGGATGGCCGCATATGATCTCCTTGTTTTTTATAAATAGGTTTTATATGTTATTCCTTGGGAAGATTAAAAGTAAAACGTGGGAAGAAGTAAGATAATTTTTTATTCAATTCCAGTCTTTTTAGAAATAAGAGCAGTTATTTTTTGATAAACAAGGTAAATAATTAAAATAAATAAAATTAATCCTCCGGCAAAATAAGAGCCGTTAGTAATAGTATTAGTTAAATATACATATGTCCTTCCGGAGTAGAAACCCAAAAGTGCAAAGAAAATTGCTTTTGGTGCTGTAATCAAAAGAGATATGCCTACAAATTTTCGTAGTGGCACACGAGAAGCCCCGATTGCGATGAGTCCAGGGATTGGAATAAGAGGAGAAAGTTTTACCACCAACATGGTTTTTCTGAAGTGATTATGCACCATTCCGCCTACTTTTTCTAAGCGTTCTTTTGTGATTCCAAGATGGTGACCATATTTTTCTAATAGCAAACTCCTAGTATGATATCCAATAAAATAATAAACAGTATCAGCAACTAAGTCTCCAGCAATAGCTATTAATATAATTATAAAAATATTGTAATAACCAAACCCTGCAGCCACACCAGCTGCAGTAGTGACCAATGTTCCTTCAACAACAGTGGCAATAAAAAAAATAAAATAGCCATTGGTTATGACCCAGGGGACGAGAGCGGCTAAAGTTAATTCTGGCATCTACTTATTTTAACATATTTTTAAGCAAATCCTGGGAAGAAGTCTTTTTTGATGTGACTTTTATTGATGCCCATTTCTTGTAGAGTATTATCAAAAGTCGAAACCATGCCGTGTGTGCCGGAAAGGTAAAAATATCTTTCTTTGTAGTCAGGTATTTCTTGTGTAATCATTTTGTTGTCTATGTATCCTGTCTTTCCTTGCCAAATGCCAGGTGGAATTTTGTCTGTGACAGTATAGATGACTTTTATTCCAAGCTCTTTTATTGCTTGATCAAGTAGATTTTTATAAGTAACATCAGCTGGAGTCCTGTTGGAATACAAGAGAACTATATCTCTTTTTTCTTTTTTATCCATGAGGTATTTAATCATACTTCGAAATGGGGTAATGCCTATGCCACCGGCGATGAAAACAAGTTTTTTATTTTTTTTGTTCGGTAAAGTAAAATCTCCAGCAATCTGAGAAGCGACGATAATATCATTTTCGTTCATAGACAAAAGTTGTTTTTTGAAAGTGCTTCCATTTGGGTAGAATTTTATTCCTAGCCGCAATTCTTTTTCTGTCGGTGAAGAAGCAACAGTGAAATACCTTCTATTTCCTCTAGAATCTATTTTTTGGTGATCTAGGGTCCACTCCATATATTTACCGGGTCTAAAATTAAAAGGATTAGGATTTTCAAATACAAAATCGTAAGTATCTTGTGCTACCTCTTTCTTTTCTTTTAATTTTAGAATGAGTTTTTGTTTAGGACTCACTATATAAGAAAAGATATTGGCTCCTAAAAGAGAAAGTTCTGGTGTAAAAAAGAGGGAACCAATATGTACGAGAGGAGAAAACAGGAAACCAGTAAATGCTCCATAAAGCATACGTAAAGATTTTTGAGGAGGAGTGGTTAAAGGTTCAGTAAACATTATAAATGCAAAGAAAAGTATGGGTGTATAAAAGAGTGTTTGATAAATAATATTTAGACCGCTAGAAAAATCAAAAGCTCTAGTGCCGACAATAAAAGCGAGAGCAACTAAAATAAAACTTATTACCATATCAGACCTTCTGATTTTTCGGACAACTAAAAGTCCTCCTACAATAACAAAAGGGGCCATGATAAGCGTACCGATCCACCAACTAGCGTATTGATTTATGGTGAGTGCTGTTATAGCGACAGCGAAAGCTGCTGGGTTGAAAATATGTTTTTTGCCGATAGCAAAAATATATTTAGAAGCGACACTTAAAACAGCTGCCCAGAATAAAAACATCCAATAAGAAATGTTTCCAATATCTTTTATAGGTGTAATGATAAGAACTAAAATAAGTGCAGTAATATAGACTGATTCAACATTGGTGGGAGCCTTAAAAATAAAAGAAAATAATTCATTAAAAATCAGAGAAATTGAGATAATAAAAGTGACTCCCGCTAGAAAAAGAATTGGTTCATAAGGCAGTATTCCTAAAAGAGAAAACAAAAAACCCACTAGTACCATCAAAACAAGTACATATAGTACCAATCTATACATCGTTACTTTATTTAGAAAATTGTCTATATGTTCTAGCATTTTGATAATGGAATTTAATTAATAATCTTTTATTGTATGTCTTTCAAATCCGGTAGTCATTTTTGCAATCCCGTTCTTGTCTATCATATATCCTTCAAAATCTGGAAGTTGCTCTATAAAATATATCCCTTTTTCTCCCATTGCGAAAGCCGCAGTAGCAAAGCGATCAGCTTCATAAATATTTGGACCTATCACTGTCAAACTGACTATGTCGTCTATTGTCTCG
>JAKALG010000047.1 GCA_021813235.1 bacterium | reverse complement strand
CGAGACAATAGACGACATAGTCAGTTTGACAGTGATAGGTCCAAATATTTATGAAGCTGATCGCTTTGCTACTGCGGCTTTCGCAATGGGAGAAAAAGGGATATATTTTATAGAGCAACTTCCAGATCTTGAAGGATATATGATAGACAAGAACGGGATTGCAAAAATGACTACGGGTTTTGAAAAGTATGTAATTTAAAATTATGGAACATATAGACAATTTTCTAAATAAAATAACGATGTATAGACTGGTACTATATGTACTTGTTTTGATGGTACTGGTGGGTTTTTTGTTTTCTCTTTTAGGAATACTGCCTTATGAACCAGTCCTTTTTCTAGCGGGAGTCACTTTTATTATCTCAATTTCTCTGATTTTTAATGAATTATTTTCTTTTATTTTTAAGGCTCCCACCAACGTTGAATCAGTCTATATTACTGCACTTATTTTAGTTCTCATTATTACACCCATAAAAGATATCGGAGACATTTCTTATTGGATGTTTTTATTCTGGGCAGCTGTTTTAAGTGTCGCTTCTAAATATATTTTTGCTATCGGCAAAAAACATATTTTCAACCCAGCAGCTTTCGCTGTCGCTATAACAGCACTCACTATAAATCAATACGCCAGCTGGTGGATAGGCACACTTATCATGGCCCCTTTTGTTATTGTAGGAGGACTTTTAGTTGTCCGAAAAATCAGAAGGTTTGATATGGTTATAAGTTTTATTTTAGTTGCTCTCGCTTTTATTGTCGGCACTAGAGCTTTTGATTTTTCTAGTGGTCTAAATATTATTTATCAAACGCTCTTTTATACACCCATACTTTTCTTTGCATTTATAATGTTTACTGAGCCTTTAACCACTCCTCCTCAGAAATCTTTACGTATGCTTTATGGAGCATTCACTGGTTTTCTTTTTTCTCCTCTCGTACATATTGGTTCCCTCTTTTTTACACCAGAACTTTCTCTTCTAGGAGCCAATATCTTTTCTTATATAGTGAGCCCTAAACAAAAACTCATTCTAAAATTAAAAGAAAGGAAAGAGGTAGCGCAAGATACTTACGATTTTGTATTTGAAAATCCTAATCCTTTTAATTTTAGACCCGGTAAATATATGGAATGGACATTAGACCACGACAAAATAGATTCTAGAGGAAATAGAAGGTATTTCACTGTTGCTTCTTCCCCGACAGAAAAAGAATTACGCTTAGGAATAAAATTTTATCCAAACGGGAGTAGTTTCAAAAAACAACTTTTGTCTATGAATGAAAATGATGTCATTGTCGCCTCTCAGATTGCTGGAGATTTTACTTTGCCAAATAAAAAAAATAAAAAACTTGTTTTTATCGCCGGTGGCATAGGCATTACCCCATTTCGAAGTATGATTAAATACCTCATGGATAAAAAAGAAAAAAGAGACATTGTTCTCTTATATTCCAACAGAACTCCAGCTGATGTTACTTATAAAAATTTACTGGATCAAGCAATAAAAGAGCTTGGAATAAAGGTCATTTATACTGTCACAGACAAAATTCCACCTGGTATTTGGCAAGGGAAAACGGGATATATAGACAATAAAATGATCACACAAGAAATACCTGATTACAAAGAAAGATATTTTTATCTTTCTGGCACACATGGCATGGTCTCTACTTTTGATAATGTTTTGCAAGAAATGGGCATTCATAAAAGCCATATCAAAAAAGACTTCTTTCCAGGATTTGCTTAAAATGTGTTAAAATAAAAAGATGCCAGAATTAACTTTAGCTGCTCTCGTCCCCTGGGTCATAGCCCATGGCTATTTTATTTTTTTTATTGCCACTGTCGTTGAAGGGACACTTGTTACCACCGCGGCTGGTGTAGCAGCTGGGTTTGGTTATTACAATATTTTTATAATTATTTTAATAGCAATTGCTGGAGATTTAACTGCTGATACTGTTTATTATTTTATAGGCTACCATAGTAGAAGCTTGATATTAGAACGTTATGGACACTACTTTGGAATCACTAAGGAGCGTATGGAAAAAGTCGGTGCTATGGTACACAGAAATTTCGGAAAAACTATGTTTGTAGTAAAACTTTCTCCTTTCATTCCAATCCCAGGGCTTATTGCAATCGGAGCTTCCCGAGTGCCATTACGAAAATTTGTAGGTATGTCTCTTTTAATTACAGCACCTAAGGCAGCTTTTTTTGCCTTTCTGGGTTTTTATTCTGGAAAAACATATGTATATTTAACAAGTACTATCACAAATGGTTATTATATAGGTGGAGGGTTAATTATGCTTATTGTAATTATCTATTTTATCTACCAAAAAATAACTGCTCGTATTTCTAAAAAGGCTGGGATTGAATAAAAGTTATCTTACTTCTTCCCAAATTTTACTTTTAATTTTCCCAAAAAACAACATATAAAACCTATTTATAAAAAACAGAGAAATCATGTGCGGCCATCCAAGGATATGCGCTCGACGACCTGAGTGATAAATAAAAAGGTCTTTTGCAAAATAAATTTTTCCAAGTTTTCGAAGGCGTGAAAACATCTCTACATCTTCCATGGCAACAATGTTTTTGTTATACCCTCCAATTTTGTGAAAGGCATTAGCCCGCATCATTTGAAACTCCCCACCACTAGTACTACCCAAACCAAAATAATTATCTAATATCATACTAAATGTACCAGTAATACCAAAAATCAGACGATCAAAAAGAGTTTCTTCTTCGGGGTAGATCCGAAGCCAAGTAGTAGCCCCAACAATATTTTTATTTTTGTCAAAAACACTAATTATTTTCTCAAAAAATTTATTAATATCAGGAAAACGAGTGTCAGCATCCATCTCTATGATAAAATCCCCGCTAGCCAAAAAGGCTCCTTTGTTTCGTGCTTCTGCAATTGTTTGTCTATGCTCTCCTGTATGTTGAACAATTTTACAATTATATTTCTTCGCAATTTCAAGCGTGCGGTCAGTACTTTTGCCATCCGATAAAATTATTTCATACAATCCATTATAACCAGAAAGGTTTTCCAATGTTTTTTCTATTACTTTTTCTTCATTAAGCGTTGGGATGACAAACGAAATCATAATGTCTAACTATATCATTTTTATAAAAAGTTGTCTTTGTCTAAATTTTTGCACCAAAAGGTATTTTGGGTGCGTATACACTAAGATACAAATAATTTAATTTTTTATGCGCGATTGGTCCATACAAATAAAGGCTCATTTTAAGGATAGGGATTTCACTTTTTCAGTCATAATAGCTTTTTTACTTTTTGCTGTCAGTTTTGGTGTCAATTTTTTGGCTGGTACCTATGCTTCCAATGTGGAAAGTAACCCTGTCACAGATATAATACTCAGCAACACTCGTGTATATGATGTAGATTTTCTCTTCACCTATGGAATGTTTGCGGTTTGGATACCTGTAATCTTTTTATGCCTAAGGCACCCAAAACGCATACCCTTTGTTTTAAAAAGTATTGCTACTTTTATTTTAATCAGATCGGTTTTTATTTCTCTCACTCACATAGCTATATTCCCTACTCATGTGGACGTAACCAGTGGTTTTAATAGCATAATGAATTTTACTGGAGATCTTTTCTTTTCAGGACATACTGGATTGCCTTTTTTAATGTCCTTAGTGTTCTGGCAATATAAAAATCTTCGTTATTATTTTATAGCTTGCTCTCTTTTCTTTGGCACAGTAGTTCTCCTAGGACACGTACATTATTCTATTGATGTTTTCGGCGCATTTTTCATTACTTATTCTATTTTTCACATAACAGAATTTTTGTTTAAAAAAGATAGGTCTATTTTTTATTCTGGAATTGAAAAACTTAAAACGATTGCACCAAAATTAGTAGCCTAACGTATATATAAGTATACTTGTCCCGTTAGAAAATCAACGGACTTGTATAAACAAGGAAGATTATTAATTTAAATTTTTTAATGGGATGGAAAAAGAACTAAAAAAATTATTTCTTAATGCTAAATTAGAGGGAAATGTAAATCTAGCCCAAAATATTTGGAATAGTATCGCCGCGCGAAATAAACGTATAGCCCGTTTAAAATTATGGGCTTTTTCTTCTGTCAGCCTTGCTTCATTGATAGGGTTCATCCCGGCATGGCATTTATTATCAAATGATTTGGCTCAATCTGGAATTTATGAATATTTATCTCTTGCTTTCTCTAATGGAAGTCCTTTCTTTGCTTATTGGAAAGAATTTGTCCTTTCTATCGCTGAATCCTTACCAACAATAAGTATTACCCTTTCGCTTTCCTTGGTTTTTATATTCTTTTTGTCACTTAAATTTGCAACAAAACAAATTATTAGAGGTCAATTAATATTATCAGTTTAAATTAAAAAAAAATTATGAAAAAAATATACGAAGACATAAAAAAGGTTTTTGAATCAAAGATCACAACCAGGGTTTTAGTAATAATCGGTGTCATTATTATCGCTATGCTGATTTTTTCTGCAGGAATTTTTGTTGGTTTTCGTAAGGCAGGCTTCGGCAGAGATTGGGGAGAAAATTATGAACGTAATTTTGGAATGAGACCCGGTAATATGATGTTCGGTAGAGATAATTTTCCAAATTCTCATGGCGCGGTAGGAAAAATTATAAAAACAGAATTGCCAACCATAATAGTACAAGACAGGGACAATACAGAAAAAGTTATTCTAATAAAAGATGACACGAAGATACAAAAAATGATGTTTAATATCAAAGCAAGTGATCTTGCTGTCGATGATTTCGTAACTATAATTGGGTCACCAAACAGTCAGGGGCAAATAGAAGCAAAATTTATCAGAGTAATGCCTTTAGGAATACCTATCACTCCTCCCCCTTCACAAAATACAGCTCCAACTCCAGTAAAATAATACGTGTCCCGTTATAAATTCAACTAACGGGGAATAAAGAAAAAAAAATTATTAATTAAAATTTATAATGGGATGAAAAACTATTTCTTAAAAACTAAAGCTTATATCGTTAAGCACAAGATTATTAGTGCTGTTGTCCTCTTGGGAATATTGTTACTCATATATTGGGGCTACAGCAAAATAACAAGCACAACGGGTGAAACTCAGTACATAACCACTACTGTACAAAAAGGAACGATAGTTTCTTCTGTTACTGCTTCCGGACAAGTTGAAAGTTCTAATCAAATAGACCTAAAGGCAAGTGTTTCTGGGACAATAGTTTATGTCGGAGTAAAACCTGGAGATAAAGTCAAAAGAGGTAAATTACTTTTCTCAATCGATAATAAGGATGCACAAAAAGCTGTAAGGGACGCAGAAATAAGTTTAGAATCTGCAAAAATTTCTTTAGATAAATTAAAAATACAGCAATCGGATGCGAATATGAATGCCGATCTAGCAAAAGCGTATGACGATGGTTTCAACACTGTTTCAAATGTATTTTTGGACCTACCAGACATAATGACTGGTCTTGATAGTATGTTTTTTAAAGACACCATTAGTCCAGGGTCAGGCAAATGGAACATAGACTGGTATGAATCAAAAGTTGCAAACGAAGATGCAAACAAAATAAAGACTTATAAACAAAACCTGACAGATTCTTACAACTTGGCACTAGAAGCCTACAATAAAAATTTAGATAATTATAAATCAGTTTCAAGAACTTCAGATAACGCAACCATTGAAGCAATGATCTCACAAACCTACGACACAACCAAACTGATTTCCGACGTCATAAAAAATGGAAATAACTATATTGATTTCGTTAAGGATTCAATGCAAAAAAATAATTCAGATATTCCAGCAATAGTGGCTACACACAAAGCAAGTTTGAGCACCTATACTTCAGAGACAAACACTCATTTATTAGACTTACTTTCAATTAAAGCAAGCATAAAAAGCTACAAAGACGCTTTCCCAAATTCTAGTTTAGATATACAATCTTCCGAACTTTCGGTCAAACAAAAAGAAAATGCATTACAAGATGCAAAAGATAATCTCTCTAATTATTATGTCCTTGCTCCATTTGATGGGACAATAGCAAGCGTCACAGGAGAAGTTGGAGATATAGCGTCTTCCACACTGGGTTCTTTGATTACAAACCAGAAAATTGCCCTGCTTTCTATGAACGAAGTAGACGTGGCAAAAATAAAACTTGGACAAAAAGCAACTATCACATTTGACGCAATACCTGATTTATCTATGACAGGAACAGTGGCTGAAATTGATACTGTCGGTACTGTCTCTCAAGGTGTCGTGTCATATAGTGTTAAAATCGCTTTTGATACAAATGAAGATTCTGTAAAACCAGGAATGAGTGTTTCTGCTTCAATTATTACTGATTCTAAAACAAATGTCCTCATCGTTCCTTCGAGCGCGATAAAGACTCAAGGAAATATAAAATATGTACAAATGTTTGCTTCTCCTTTGCCCGCACCATCTGTGGGATCACAAGGAACTCCTTCGGTAATAGCTCCAAATCAAGTTACTGTAGAAACTGGGCTAACTGATGATACAAATACAGAAATTGTTGGAGGATTAAAAGAAGGAGATCAGA
>JAKALG010000046.1 GCA_021813235.1 bacterium | reverse complement strand
CAAAAGGACTGTGTAATTTAAAAATATTATTCTCCATAATAACCTTTCTCAAAAAAACGATCATAAGTCTTTATAATAATTGTATAAGAAAGAAAAGAACTTATTATCGTGAAAATAAGTATATATATAAGTGATTTGTTAACTGAATGCATAATTCTTCCATTATAGCATTTAAATTTGTCCGCCCGCTCGGGATCGAACCGAGGACCTTATCCTTAAAAGGGATCTGCTCTACCAGCTGAGCTACGGGCGGAAATTTCATTTAACACAGATACTGTCTCATACTACCAGATTTTTAGAAAGCTTCAAGTAAAAACTGCTCAAAGACAGTTTCGGCGTCTTTGCCTTCCTTACGAGCTTCGGGTAATAGGTATGAAAGTTTAGCTGTAAAATTTTTCAATTCTTCTTCTTTAAATTTGCCAAAATTCCTTTTCAAGAGCATATCTTTAGCTTTCCAAAACAAAACTCCGACTAATTCCTCCATTCCGACACCGACGTCTATCGCTTGCCTATAATGAATCCACAAATTTAACTTGTCTCTTTTTTCAAAGTCATAAGTCAGCAAAAAATTGTCATATTTTTCTTTTTTCTCTTTCGGTAATTCAAAAACATTGAGTTCTGCTCTAGTTTTTTTAAAAGCATCCAATACAGGTTTGTTTAATTTACCTTCTATAAAAACGAAATCATTCTCCGACTCTCCCATTAAACTCAATTTCTCTAAAACAAAACTTAGGGTCTCTTCTTTCTCAAAAATATTCGTAAAAACAACCACACATTTATTAAAAAATAATCCTGATCCAGAATAAAAGCTTTCCACTTCCATAGGAGAAAAATCATTTTTACCAATAAAAAATGTCTCCGTGCCGACTGGTATAGATTTTATGAATTTCTCATAAACTCTATGTTTGTTTTTAGTATCATCACCACAAAAAAGGTAAATCATATTAAAGTTTGACTGATCTTTTGTATTCTAAATAAGGAGCCCCATATTTTTCTCCGAGAATTTTCTCTTCTTTCTTTATAAAAACAAATTTAGTAATGAAAAAAGAAAGTATAGAAAAAATAATTAAAAACAAAGCATTGGCCATAATTCCAAAACCCAACATCAAAAAGAAAAGCCCATAATGCGTCGGACTTCTAGTATAACGATAAGGTCCACGTAAAAATGTTTCTTTAGTTATATTTTCTTTTTGCAATTTAAGAGAGGACTTCTGTGCCCAGATTATCAATAATGTACCAAAAATTAGAAATATGGCACCGATAGAAGCCATAGTAACTTTCTCAAAAATTTTCATTGGAAACATAAAATCTAGAAAAAGTGCAACTAAAAAAGACAAGAAATAAAAGAGATAGGAATGTGCCAAAATTTGATGTACCTTGTTTTTATGAGGGTTTTTTTCTTTTGTTTGTTCCTCTAGACCTTCTTTTTCCATTATTCTATTATACCACACAAACAAAGACTATTTAACTTCCCCAAAGTTGTTCCCAAAGCCTGAATGCACCAATAAAGGAATATCTGTTTTGTATTTTAAATATGACCTCTCTAGGACCGTTTGCATAGCATTTTCTATTATTTTTAATGCCTCTTTCAAAACACTTTCTTCTACCTCATAAACTAGTTCGTCGTGTATTTGGAGAACGAGATGTGCTTTATCTAACAATTTTGCTTTTTCTAAATCCTCTTCGGCATATCTGATAGCAAGCTTTATTATGTCCGCAGTAGCAGTACCTTGGACGGGAGCATTGATAGCTGTACGCTCTGCCATGTTTTTCAAAAACGGAATTCTGGAATTTATATTCGGGAAATATCTGCGTCTACCAAAAAGAGTTTCTGTATAAGTATTTTTCATCGCAAAAATTTTTACACTCTCTAAATAATCTCGCACACCAGAAAATTGATTGAAATAATTGTCATAAAATTTTTGTGCTTCTTCTCGAGTGCCTCCTAAACTTTTACGTAAAGCTGAAACACCCATGCCGTAAATGATACCAAAGTTTATTACTTTCGCTTTGCGACGCATTTCAGCATCTACTTTATCTATCGGCACACCAAAAACAAATGAAGCCACTCCCGCATGAATGTCTTTACCTTCACGGAAAATTGCTGTCATTTTCTTATCTCCTGAAAGCATTGCTGCCACCCGAAGCTCTATTTGGCTATAATCAAAGGCTACGAGCTTACATCCCTTACCTGCTATAAAACCATTCCTTATTTTTTTACCTAGCTCAGTTTTGATTGGTAAATTTTGTAAATTTGGGTCTTGAGAAGAAAATCTTCCTGTGGTCGTGCCGTTTTGTAAAAACTTAGCATGTAAACGTCCATCTTCTGCCACCATTTTTGGAATCACATCAATATAAGTAGAAAGTAATTTTTGTAATTCTCGATAAGAGAGAATCTCTTTTATAATCGGATTATCTTCTTCCAATTCCTCCAAGACAGAAACTTTTGTAGAAAAAGAACCGCTAGCATTTTTCTTTTTGCCTGATTTCATTCCCATTTTTCCGAAAAGAACTTCACCCATTTGCTTTGGGGAATTAATATTAAATTCTGTCCCAGCCATCTTATATATCTTGGCAGTTAGTTTGTCTAATTCATCATGATATTCTTTTGACAATTTTTCAAAATATCCTTTGTCTATAAGGATGCCACACTCTTGCATTTCTTTAACTATTCCAATTATTGGCTTTTCTATCTCTTCATATACTTTTTCTAATCCTTTTTCTTTCAACTTTTTAAAGATATATCCATAGGCTTTTTCAAAAGAATCAGTATTAGCAAAATGCAAAATATCATCTTGTGTCGGATTGGTTATGTCTGAGTTTATAAGCCAGAGAGCAATAACTGCTTCTTGAAATTTTTCTTCATCCACTTTTAAGGAAGGTGAACTAGTTTCCTGAGGGTTGTGCTCGGAGGAGTATTCGCTACTTACAGATAAATCTTGCCCTTCCAAGATAGAGTGCGAACGACGGAGAGCATTACCCTCAGGAAACTTTCCTGCAAAAAAGTTTTTTAATCTTGCAAACAAGCTTCTAAACTCAAATAAAGAAAAAGCTGTTTCAATTTTTTTCAAATCTGCATTTTCCCAAAAAGTTTTTTCTGGCAATTTGAAATCTATTGGCGCATCCGTTCTAATTTTCGCTAAAGTTTTTGAAAAAAGTGCTTCTTCTTCGTTGTTTTTTATTAATTCCAGTACTCTAGGAGAAATTCCACTTTTTATAAATGAATTCTCATCTTTTTTAATTTTTTTATATATTTCTTCTATCGTTCCAAAATTTATAATTAAATTTGTAGCTGTTTTCTCCCCAATACCTTTGATCCCAATGATATTATCTGAAGGGTCACCGCGCAATCCTTTATAATCTGGTAAAAGTTTTGGCTTAAATCCGAATCTATCTATTACTTTTTCTTCGTCATATAAAATAGTGTCATTAATTCCTTTCTTTAAAGTATATACTTGTACTTTTTTATCATCTATTAATTGCATTGTATCCATATCCCCTGAAGCAATAATAATATTTATATTTTTATCTTTTTTTAATTTCTCGACTATTGTGCCCAAAACATCATCAGCTTCAAAACCTGGGCTATCGTACACAGGTATGCTAAACGCTTCAAAAATTTGTCTAGAATTTTTTAACTGCAAAACGAGAGCATCTTCTGTTTTGGCTCTGCCCGCTTTATATCCATCATATGCTTCATGTCTAAATGTTTTTTGAGGCAAGTCATAACAAGCTACTATATAATCAGGCTTTAAATCTGTAATTATCTTCATCAGCATGGTGGAAAGCCCATAAAGTGCCCCTGTTGGTTCACCTTTGGACGACAAAAATTCAGGCAAGGCATGATAAGCCCGATGTATTATCGCATGAGCATCCAATAGCACTAATGTCTTTTTATCTTTAGCCATTAGCTAGATTATATCATTTTTATAGTTGGTTATTCATAAGAAAATGTTGTATTATTAAAAAGTAAATGGCAACCTTCGACGAAGAAAAACAAAATAAACAACTGGATGAAATACGAAAACAGGAAGAGGAAGAGCTCGTGGCTGTGCTCGCAGAATCAAAATACAAACTTCCTTATATTAATTTAGCTCAAATAGGAGTAGATAATGAAGCTTTGCGAGCTATATCTGAAAAAGAAGCACGTGATTTAAAAGTGGCACCTTTTAAACTTTTTGGAAAGAATATTTTTATAGGATTGCGTTCTCCATCAGATGAGTTAATTTCAAAATTAAAAGACCAAATAGAAAGAGAAGGATTAGTTCCTACTTTTTACATGGTTTCTCTCGCTTCTTTAGAAAAAGTTTGGGCGAGATACGTGGAACTTTCCCAAGCAGAGAGTTCAAAGATAGGAGGCTTGGATATTTCTATAGAAGTATTAAAAGAAATTGGAAAAGATATTAAAACAATTAAAGATATAGAAAAACTAGTAGAAGAAACAAAAGAAATAAATCCAATACATAAAATTTCTCGTATGTTTGAAATAATTCTAGCTGGAGCAATTGCAATAAAAGCCTCCGACATACATATAGAACCAGAGAAAGAACAGGCTAGATTGCGATTTCGTTTAGATGGCGTACTTTATGACGTAATGTTTTTTGAAAATAATATTTATCATCTTCTAAATTCAAGAATCAAACTTCTTTCTGGTATGAAATTAACTTCCAAGACAGCCCAAGATGGACGTTTCAGTATTATGGAAGAAAATGAAGAATTAAGTATTCGTACTTCCCTCATTCCTGGAGCTTATGGTGAAGCTATTGTCATGCGTATTCTTGATCCGAAATCTATCCGAGTAAAACTTGAGGATATTGGGATAGAACCTTATCTATTCTCTGTAATAGCAGAAGAAATAAAAAAGCCCAATGGTTTGATATTGGTTACAGGACCGACAGGCTCAGGAAAAACAACGACTCTTTATGCATTTTTGAGAAAAATATATACACCAGAAATAAATATTATAACCATTGAAGACCCAATAGAATATCATTTAGAAGGTATAACCCAAACTCAAACAAATGATGAAAAAGGTTATACATTTTTAGAAGGATTGCGTTCTGCTCTCCGTCAAGATCCGGATGTCATAATGGTCGGAGAAATACGTGATTCCGAAACTGCCAAAACAGCTATAGAGTCTGCTTTGACGGGACACATGGTCTTTTCTACCCTTCACACCAACAACGCAGCTGGAGTCATTCCTCGTTTAATAGACCTTGATGCTAATCCAAAAATCATGGTCTCTGCTTTGTCTCTATCTATCGCTCAACGTTTAGTTCGTAAACTTTGTCCATTCTGTAAGAAAGAAAAAGTTCCAGAAGAAAAAGAAACAACAACAATGAAGCTGGTAATGGACAGTATAAAAGAAGAAGGTAAAAATTTGACAAATTATAATATAAATCCCGATGCACCAATAAAACTTTTCGCTCCTGTCGGTTGCGATAAGTGTAATATGACCGGATATAGTGGACGAATAGGCATTTTCGAAGCAATTAAAACAGATGAAGCAATAGAAAAAATAATGCCTCAAAACCCAAGTGAGCGTGAAATAAAAAAAGTTGCTCGAGCTCAAGGAATACTTTCCATGCGCCAAGATGGAATAGTAAAAATAATAAATGGTATTACTTCTTTCGAAGAAGTGCAAAGCGTCGTTGATCTAAACGAGGAATAAAAACAAAAAAAAACACTAATCTCTAAACAATCCTTTCAGAGCTAAGCCCCGAAAGTAACAAATCATTAAAGGATAGCCCCAGGAACTCGTGAGAGCACCAAAACGTCCTATGCAAATTTGTATAACCGATGGCTGATTGCTTAGAGATTAGTGTCTTCTTAAAACAAAAAAGGCCTAAACCTCTATAAAATAATTATACTATATTCCATATCAAGCAAATGCTATAATGTGGACAGTATTGTGTATAGCCTGTTGATAAGAAGCTATATAAACAAATATAGCATATAACAAATAAAAAGTCAAGCATATAATACAATTTTAAAATAAATTACCTTGAGCTAAAGGCATAAAAACCATGCAAAATAAAGCTAAAAATGAAATAAAGACAGAGGAGTCTATCTTAGATACTACCCTAAGACCTACCCGTTGGGACGAATATATCGGTCAAAAACATATAAAAGATAACGTTAAAATACTTTTACGAGCGGCAGAAGAAAGAGGACATATTCCAGAACATATCCTCTTTTATGGACCTCCGGGTTTGGGAAAAACGACTCTTGCTCATCTGATAGCGAAAGAAACTGGCAAGCAAATGAAAATAACTTCTGGGCCAGCTATTGAAAAAGTTGGAGACCTCGCTTCTATTCTCACCAACCTTGCTTCTGGAGATATTCTCTTTATAGACGAGATACATAGACTCAACAAAATGGTTGAAGAAATACTCTACCCTGCCATGGAGTCTGGAGTCCTAGATATAATCATCGGCAAAGGTCCTTCTGCTCGTACTATCCAACTTGATCTTCCACCTTTCACATTAATTGCAGCCACAACACGCGTCGCTCTCGTTTCCTCCCCTCTTCGTTCACGATTTTC
>JAKALG010000045.1 GCA_021813235.1 bacterium | reverse complement strand
TCACAGCCATAGGAGAAACTCCTGCTCATATTGAATTTTTTGATTCACGAAAACATTTAGTAGAAGAAAAAAGTTTACTTATAAAAACCTTAAAAAAAGATGGTCTTTTGATTTTAAATAATGACGACGACGCAGTCATGGAAATGAAATCAAAAACAAAAAATCTTGTTTTGACTTTTGGTTTTAAAGAAGATTCAAATATAAAAGGTTCTGGTGAGAGTATCTTTTACACTGACGGAGGGATTCCAGACGGACTAATTTTTAGAATAGACGAAGGAGGAAATAGTTTTCCTGTGGTGATCGAAGGAGTTTTTGGGAGAAACCATGTCTATGCATCTTTAGGAGCACTCGCTCTTTCGGCTGGTTTTAAATTTAATATGCTTGATACAGTTCAAAAATTAAAAAATTATGAAGTTCCGCCTGGACGCATGCGTCTTTTGAAGGGGATATACAATTCTTTTATAATTGATGATACTCACAATTCTTCTCCTTTTGCTTGTGAATCTGCTCTTAAAACTTTGGGAGAAATAAAAACTGCTGGTAGAAAAATTGCTGTCTTGGGCGATATGTTGGAACTTGGAAAACACACAGAAGAATCTCATAAAAATATAGGCAAGATAGCTAAAGAAAATGTAGAATTTCTTGTTACTGTCGGCCCTAGGTCAACTAAAACAAAAGAAGGAGCTATTGAGGCAGGAATGGATCCAGAACATATTTTTGAATTTTTGGATTCTAAAGAAGCAGGGAAGTTTTTGAAAACATTTGTGCAAGTGAATGATTTTACTCTTGTTAAAGGTTCACAAGGGATGCGTATGGAAAGGGTAGTGGAAGCAATACTTTCAGATAAAAAAAATAAATCTAATCTTCTCGTTCGTCAGGATGAAGAATGGAAAAAGAAGAAATAAAAAGCAAAAGGGCAAAAGATAAATCTTCTGCCCAGTTTTTAAAGTCGTGGTCTAATTTATTCTATGGTCTTTGGAAAAAAATGCATAAAGACCCAATCCTATTGCAGCACAAAGAATAATTATGCCAATTAGTGTAATAACTTCTTGATATGTTGCAGTTTCTAATATTCCTGCTAACATATTTCCTCCTGATTTGTTTATGTTCTATTTGTGGGTAAGTATAGCACAAAGAGAATTATTTGTCAAGTATTTATATATTGCAAAAATAAGATATTAATGTTATAATTAAGATAGAAAAAATAAGGAGGATTTATGTCATCAGCGCAAGAGCTTTATTCTTTTTTGTTTTATATGTTTTTGGGTTGGATTTTGGTGTTTGGTTTAGTTCTGTTTGCAATAGAATTTTTCTTTTCACCAGACGATAATTTTTATATTAAATACCTTTGGGAATTTTTTATAAAAATTTATGGAATGCTGTCGTTAATAATAGTATTATTCAATTATAAGTTATTATTTTAAAGTAGCAGGCACATAAATGCAGGCTACTTTTTATATTGAGCGTTCTTTTACGTGGTCTTTTATATATTTTTGAATGAAATATTCTTTAGATACGGGGTTTGAAAATTTGATTTTGTCATATATCTCTTCAGCTTGTTTTGTTAAAACTTTTATCATTTCTACTTTTAATCTTTCTTTGTCCTCTTCCTTTTTTGACAATTCTTGCTCATTTTCATAACGAACAAATTTTTTAGAATCAGCAGGGGATTCATTTTCTTCTGGTTCTTTAAATTGAAATACGAGATCTTCCTCTTCTTTTTTAGGTTTTGGTTCTCCTTTATATTCAGGATTTATACGAAAAAGATTCTCCATAGTTTAATTATATCAAAAATTTGCATGCTTCGCATTCTAAAATAATGTGGTCACAAATCACTAAGTATAATTTTTCGCTACGCTCAAATTCTACGTAAGTGTTTGCCGACCCCGGCTCGGCTATTTTTGTACTCAAAAATTATGCCTGCACCTTCACAAAATGTCCGCAGGCAAAGCAGTTTGCCTGCTTTACACATTTTGTGACCCAAGTGGGAAAGAATTGGAATGAACTTTTATTAGAGCTAAACTCTTGGTCCCAGTTTGGCAAGGACTTGTTGGCACAGAAAGAATATGCTTAAAACCTTAAATAGAAGGTTTATGTCAGACTACCTCTTGGGATTAGAAATGAATATTATTATCTTGAAATATTATAAAAAATACTGTACTATGGGGAAACAAATGGCATTTGACGAGACGAAGAAATTATTTAGAGAAATACGGAGTCATTTAAAGGCTATAATGGCTATTTTCAGTGCTGGTTCCATCATTTTTTTATATTGGATGTTTATTAATTTGTTAAGCACTGTACCAACAATTTCGGATTTAATTTCTAGTAGTGTATTTACCGTAATTAAAGATATTCCAATAGCTCTTTTGGCTAGTATGAGTTTTTTGAATAAAAATGGTTTTGTAAATGCAATAAGAAATGATTGGCTCGCTTTATCTATTAGAACTCACATAGAGATTATTGGTATTACCTTAATATTAACACTAGCCAGGTTTGTATTTATTAAAAAGATTCCATCTGAAATTATACAGACGGAATCCCTTGCTTAATTATTTTTTTATGGAAAAGACTAACAAATTTAATCATATTATTGAAATAGTTTCTATTATTGGAGTTGCAATTACTTTAACACTAACATCTAATTTAGTGCTTAAGCATGATACTGTTGAAAATATACCAACACCTATTCCAGCTCCCTATAAAGAAAAAGATTTAATAAATAAAGTTTTAGTTGTAAAAGATTTTAATAATAGTTCCAGTAATGGGAAGCCAGACAGTTCTTTTAGTAAGCATATTTCTGTAATTGGCTCTATTGACCATGGTTATTTATATATAAAAGCAAACGTTAATAATAAATCATTAAGTATATATGATAAAATATATTTAAAATTACAAAATAACCATACAGCACAACAAATTGGCGGATGGTTAGTACAGGATAAAAGCTTAAATACTCCAAAATCTGAACAGAGCACTGAATTTCTTTTTGATTTATCAAATGTATTTTATGAACAGATAGATAATAATGGCATTGAAACCATTTCAGGTGATTGGTTAAAAATGCTTAATCAAAACCAAAGTGACTCAAAAAGTGTTATAGGTTTTAGTTCAACACTAAGAAATGGAGAAATTGAAGAGATTGATATTTCTTATAATTGCTCAACAGGAAGCAATTGTTCAATCAGCACAAGTAATTAAAACAACTCAAATGTGTAATTTGGGTTTCAATAGTTTATAGTATGTTAAAAAAATGATAACTAAAAAACAGGAATATTTTTTACTTATTTTTTAAAATCCTTTCTCCCTTAAACAAATTTTGTATACAAAATCATAAGTTTTGAAATAATCTTCTTTTTCTACTTTAACTGTTTCTCTAGCCCATTTATCACAATATGAATAGACTTTACTTGGTCTCCATTCATACCAATAAAAAGCACCACTAATTATTATAAGTATCACTAGAATAATAAACTTCCAGCTATTTAATTTTACTGATATTTCTTTAAATATTTTCATATTTTTTCTTAAACATTCCATAGGACCAGTGGAATAATATTAAACTTATAATAACAATGTTGATTTTTTGGGTTGGGTCTTTAAAAAGATAATCTGGGGAGAAGGCATTAAATAGCATAAAAGCGGACAAAAGTGCTATATAGACAGCCACGATTTTTGAAATGTATTTAAATATTGTTTGTTTCATAATATCCTAGTCTCAGAGGCCATAAAGCCTCTGGGTTAAGATGTTAATTACCGTTTTGTATCTTTTCTAATTCAACTTCTGCTACAGCACGTGTTAAAGGACCAAATTTTCCGTCTGGAACCAGATTATGTATACTCTGGAAATTCATAAGGGCATTAAGAGTTTTATTGCCAAACTTTCCATCTATTTCTTCTTGAGGGTGCCAGTCTTGTATAGCCATTGATTTACCAGAAGGATCCAGTTTCCAATAATTTCCTAAATAGATAAGCAAACTTTGTAATGCTTTTATTTGCGGAACTTTGTCAGGACTATTAGTTCTTACTGATAAAAAAGTGGTAAATACTGGAACATGAGCAATCGCAGGAATCTCTTTAGGAAATTCTTGAGTTGTATCAGGTTCTACTCCTCCTTGCGGTAAATCAAGAGTTGTAGGAGCTGGCACAAATCCTTCACTTGGGTTATAAGTCACTTCAGGTTCAGGTTGTGGTGGTGTAAAAGGAACTGTGGGTTCTGATGGAGTTATAGTTGGCAGAGTTTCTTTTGTAGGAGGAGTTGTGGTATCAACAGGAGCATGGGCATTATCCCAAGCTTCATTCATTTTTATAATTACCTGCGCCGCTTCTTTATTTTGTTCTTCAGTAGCATTTAAACTGCTAACAAATGCTAACCTTGCACTAGAAACAAAAGGAACTAAAAGAACGCCTATAATCAAAACTAAAATGTATTTTTTCATAGTTTTTTATAAGTTAACTAATAAATAATTACTAACTAGACAGCAAAAAGCCCATCACGGGTAGAGACCGAAGTCTCTCATATAGGTTTCCCTATATGGCGGATTAGGCGACCCCATGACGGGTTCTTTATTCCTAATCCGACTTTTTTCACCATGCCTCTATTTCTAAAGGTTTAGGCTACTTTTACTATTAAGTTATAAATTTATTATATCAAAAAATATAAAATATAAAAGTAGTCTAGTATAACTCAATTGCATTTTATAAAAAACAGAGAAAAAACAGAGAAATTTAATAAAAATTAATAAAATTAAATTTTACCCCCTTGCAATTTTAAAAGGAAAATATTATTATACCAGTAATTGAATATTGGGGAGAAATCCCTACCTAACCTAACAAAAGGCGGTGATGCGTTAAAAACGTATTGGCCGTTTTTTTATTTAAAAATAAATACGTATAAAGACCACATCGTTCAAGATTTGAATGATATCATTAGAAAAAATAAGAAAAATAGATCCTGAATTAACTTCTAGTATTAGTGATAAAGAACTTGAAGATATTCGTAATTCTTTTTATGAGTTTGGGGAGTTGATTTTTGATGATTGGTGTAGCCAAAAATTTGGTTCCAAATCTCCCGTTGGGTCATTAACAAATAAATTGGGAGAGCATACAATATGAACATGGAACAATTAGAGGAAAAGAGAGGAATAATTTATTGTAGGGTTTCTTCAACGGAACAAGTTGAGAATACCAGTCTTGAGTCACAACAAAGGTATTGTGAAGAATATTCTATAAAGAATAATATAAAAATTTTGGAAACCTTTATTGAAAAAGGAGAATCGGCAAAGACAGCAAATCGAACTGAATTTATAAAAGCCATTAATTTTTGCAGTAATAGAAAAAATAAAATCACTCATTTTGTTGTCTATAAATTGGACCGTTTTGCACGCAATCAAAATGACCACGTAGTTACTCAAACTACGCTAAGACGATATGGAGTGGCTCTTCGTTCAGTGACAGAACCAATAAATGAAACCCCAATTGGTAGAGTTATGGAAGGTATAATATCTGTTTTTGCCGAATTTGATAACAATGTTAGGACAGAAAGGTCTAAAGGTGGAATGATGGAAAAGATAAAAAAAGGTGTTTGGGTATGGCAAGCCCCACTTGGTTATCATAGACCCTATAAAGGCTCTAATATAGCCCCAGAAGCCACTACAGCTCCTTTTATAGTAACGTTATTTGAAGAATATGCAAAAGGTTCTTACACTTATCTTTCTCTAGCTGAATACATGAACACTAGGGGTTTTATAACAAAACAAGGTAAACCACTTTGTATGCAGATGGTTGAGAAAATTCTAAAAAATCCGCTATACATGGGAAGAATAAAAGTCTGGGGTTTAGATATAAAGGGAGATTTTGAACCGATAGTTAATGAGGACTTATTTATGCGTTGTCAGAAAGGTTACAGAAAAAAGTATATCAAAATGAATCGGTCTGTGTTAAATCCAGATTTTCCACTTAGACGAATATGTGAGTGTTCTCATTGCAGTAAGTCTATTACTGGAAACACAACAAAAAGCGGAAGATACAGTTATTATCACCACCATAAACAAAATTGTCCAAAAGCAAAATTTATACCTAAAGAAACTTTTGAGCAGTTGTTTATAGAATACCTAAACGAATTAACTCCAGAGAAAAAATATGAGAAAATATTTAAGGCTATTGTTTTAGATATTTGGCAAAATAATTATAAGAAGCTAGATGAGAATAATACAAGAATCAGAATTGAAATAGAAAAATTGGAACAGGAACGACAGAAAATTTTTGACTTACATAGAATGGGTAAATATTCAGACGAAGAATTTTTGGAGCAGAAAGAAGTTATCAATAGAAAAATGTATTCTAAACGGCAGTTGCTTCAAGACAATCACATTGAGGAATTTGATATGGAAGAAGCTCTTAACTATTGTTTTAATTTTGTGAGAGAGACGGCAAAAACTTGGATTCGTCTAAAAAATACAAATTATGCCTTTACTATGAGGTTCCAAAAACAAATTTTTCCTGAAAAAATTAGTTTTGACGGAGAAAAGTTTGGAACTGACAATCTATCTTTGATTTATA
>JAKALG010000044.1 GCA_021813235.1 bacterium | reverse complement strand
TTCTGCTTCTGACCCTATTGTTGTTGGAGACAATGACAATCGTGTTTCTCCTGTATCTCTCGCTACAGTCACAGCAGATAGAGTCGCAGCTCTCGCAGGCACAGGAACACCAAACGGAACGACAGGAAAATATGTAACGAATGATGATACTTCTGCCACGACTGCCGCTAATAAAGTTTACAGACAAAATGCAAATGGAAAAATAGATGCAACACTTTTGGAAGGAAATCTCCCAGCAATTAGTGGAGCTTCTTTGACGAATTTACCAGTTCCAGTAGTAGAACAAGATATTGCATTTCAGACAAGTAATGTGGTAAATACAGCTAGTTTTACTCACATAGCATCTGATAATGGAGGAAATACTTTATACATAGCGACACAAGGAGCTGATTCAGATAAAGTGCTAATAATGAGATTGGCGAAAGATACTCTTTCTCAACAATATTATATAACTCATACCGCTACCTTAACTGGTGTGACTGTTTTAGCTAATGTAAGTCTTACAGTTGCTGGAAATTATGTTTATGTATCATTCATAATTTCTCTTGGTGCGACACAAGTAGAAAGATATGATAAAGCAAATTTAGCAAATCCAGCCCTTATGACTATTTCTGGGACAAGCCCCGGGGTCTCAATAAATATTTTTAATGATGGTTCTAATTTATATTTATCTAATAACACTACAGACCAATTTCAAAAATATTCTATTTCAGGAACAACAATGACTTATGTTTCAACAATTACATATACTTCTTCTGGCCCTGGCCCAGCTTATTCTGATGGAATAAATGTTTGGATTACAGATAGCACTAGTTCAGGCGGAGTGATAAATATTAGAAAATATGCTTTAGCAGGTGGTGCAGTAATTTCAACAACTTCTCCTTTAATTTTTCAAGATGCCTATCCAAATAATGGAAGTATACAATTATATCTAGCAAAAACTGGAATACTTGGTATAGGTTGGGGACACACAATAGAGTCAAATTCTGCTGTAAAAGGTTCTGCTATTAAATTAACAGCAATAACATTACCTTAATAAAATTATATGGCAACTCCAACACAACCAAACACAATAGCTTCAACCAATCCTATAAATAATATAGATACAACAAAAAGTTTAGGAAAGACAAGTAGAATTGGAGCAAATGGAGAAGTTATCGCAACAGACCCAACAACAGGACAAGATATGTCTGTGGTTAGTCAATATTTAAAGACTGGTGTTCCAATTACTAATCAATCTACAACTACTCTTTCAAGTGCAAACCCAACAGCAAAAATCCCTGCCATACAGAATAAGACTAACCAACTTTCTCAAACAGGAATAACTACCACAATGGATGCAAACGGAAATCCTATCACTACCACAGCTAATGGGGCAGTCTATACTCCAAATCCAGTAATCGTAGACCAGAACTTTGCCGATACTCACGATATGAGTAATCCTGCTTTCGCTAACTACAAAGTAAGCAATGCCACAGTAACAGAAACAGGAACTACCCCTACGGGAGGATACTATGGCGACCAATACATACCGCCTAATTCAAAAGTTCCAACAGACACAGCAGGCACTCCTGTAATCTTACAAGATATGCCTGCAAGCTCTACAAAAATCATAAACGGTTTAAACGATTTGATTTCAAAAAATGACGCAAACACAGCGAACTTAATCTCCTCTATAAAATCTCAATACGAAGGTTTAATTGCTCAACAAAAAGAAACCAATGCAAGTGCTGAAGCTGGGACTAGAGCATATTCAATTATGGGAGGTAGAGGGGTAGTCTCTAGTGATAACGTTGTCTCGCAACAAGTGAGTTATGGGATTAAGCAAGTAGCAGACCTTACTTCTAAAGAAATGTCAGCAATAACTCAAGCTCAAATCGCAGGAGACAATCAAGACTACCAATTACAGGACAAAATAAATAACGAAATAGAAAATATCCGTAAAGAAAAACAAGATGTAGCAACTAAAATAAACGACAACTTAATTGAAGCCAAAAAGAAATTAGACGAGCAGGCATTACAGGTAGATAAAGAAAACACTATTTCATCCTTATATGACAATGGTTTTTACGACACCGCCTCAATTATGGCTCAACTTAAAAAAGCAGGGAACACTACAATTACGAGTAAGGAGGTTGGAGATACAGTCGCTTTGCTCTCAGGGCTAGGTGGCACTGGAGATATAGGCGAATATAATTTATATAAAGCTCAAACTACACAAAAAGGTTTAGTGCCACTAGATTTTCAAGAGTGGAAAGATAAAAAAGATGCAGCAGCTTCTAAATTAAAAGCTAGTGAGGCTTACAGCACCGCCTATAACACAGCCGCAGGAAAAGCGGCAGCCGAAGCAAAATATAGTGTACCAACAGATACTACAAATCTTGATACAGGTAGCCAAAGTTTACTTGCAAATAACTTTTTACAAACATCAGGTCTTTCTTATCCAGCATTTTTAGTATTGAGTGGTCAGTCATCTCAACTTTCACGAGACGCTGCTACTCGTAAAGCAGCAATGGCAGAAGCTACCGCTTACGCTAAGAAAATGGGAGTAGACCCTACGACTTTTGCTTCAAGATTTAAAGCACTAAACGAAGTCACAGGACAAAACGAACAAATCCTAGCAAACGTAAATCGTCTTGAAAATGATATATCTTCTACGCTTGACAACCTTGAAGCAGCGTCTAAAAACTCTAACTTTGGAAGTGTAAAATATAGCAACGACTTAAAACAATGGGTAGCTAAAAATTTAAATGATAGCGATGCAACTCAATACGCAATTCACTTAAATCAATTGCAAAACGAATATGCTGCTTATAACAAAGCAATTCAAGGAAACTTTGGTAAAGAAATTACAGATGCAGAAATATCACAAGCTCGTAATGTAATACAAAGTGGTATCGCTAAAAGTGGAATTACTGGACTAAGGACTGCAATAGAAAATACAACCTCAAAACTTACACCTGTCTTTGAAAATTCTCTCAATAGGTCAAGACAGAAGATTTGGGATTTATTCGGAGTAGGTGATAAGTTCCAAAATGTAGCTCCAACTGTAGACCCAAAGACTGCGGTAGATAATTTATTAAAAACAAATCCTGAATTAGGTCAAAAGGCAAGTGCCGCTTATGCAATACCTGGTGCAACAGACCAAGATGTATTAGATTTATTAAAATTAGCCACAAATAAATAAAATGCTTACACCCCAAATGATAGAACAATTTAATAAAGCAACTGGAAGCAATATACCCACAAATTCTGTAAGTCCAACTGGCACTATGAATGCTCCAACTAAATCTCGTTCGCAAGAAGTTCTTGATATTGCTAACAAAGCTCTCGCTGATAGAGCCGCTAAAGAAAAAGCAAACACCTTACAAGGTAGATTAGAAAATGCAGGAGGCTATGGAAATAAAGTAGGAGCAGAGCAAGTCGCAGGTGCAGAAAAAGTAAAATCAAGTGTAGAAACTGGAGCAAAAAATATAGAAGCAGGTTTTGATACTTCTAAACCTTTATTAGAAAGAGTTGGTAAAACTGCTTTAGGTGCGGCAGAAGCAGGATTTGGAACTATATCAGGTGTAGCACAATCTTTATTCGCTCCAATAACTCCAGCAGTAAGTAAATTATTTTCTTGGGTCACACCAGAAATCATAAGAGAAAATCCTGAACTTGCAAAAGTCTATAATAGTGTTGCTCCAAAATTAGACGAAATGGCACAAAAAAACCCTGAATTGACAACACTTGCTGGGGATATTCTTAATACAGCACTTTTAGCGATAGGTGGCAAGGGTGCAAAAGCAGTAGGCGAAGCCCCTGTTAAAGAAGCATTCACAAAAGAAACAGTAAGTGGAGCAGTAAATGACTTAAAAACTATCCCTGAAAAAATAACTACTTCTTTGGCACAGAGAACGGCTGAAAAAGAAGCAACTAAATTACAAGATATGATTTCTCCTAAATTAACTACGAAAGAAGTAAAATTAGCAGAAAGTCAAGGTAGAATCATTAAAGGTAAAGAACCGACTCTATTAAGAGGTGGAACAGCAGATACGGTAATTCCTTCTGACAAAGTAATAAGAGCTACCCAAACAGTTCAAAGAGAAATACCTAATGCAGTAAAAATGAAAGAGCCAGAACTTTATACTGCTCTTGAAGCTAGAACTTCTGATATGGCACAAAAACTTCAACCAGAAATGCAAAAAGTCCCTATTAAAAAAGAAACAGTGCAAAAAATAACAGATGATTGGGAAGCATTAAAAAAATCTCAAATAGAATTAGCAGATGCAACAGAAGAAGCAAATGTATTAAAACAACAAAAACAATTTGAAGCACGATTACAAAAATCTAAATCAGGCACTATGAATGACCTTTGGAATACAGCTAAAGAATATGATGCTAGTGTGCCTTCAAATGTTAAAAAAGCCAATTCTATGTCTTCAGAGTCTTTACAAAATAAAAAAGAAATATGGCTACAAAATAGAGCAATTTTAAGAGATGCAATAAATGACTCTGCTAATGGAATGGGAGAAGTTTCACAAAAAGCATTTTCAGATATGCACGATATGTATAATGCAAAAGAAAATCTACTTTCAAAAGCAAAAGTAGAATTAAAAGTTCAACCAAGTAAAGTTCGCCAGTGGATAAAAGAAAATCCGTGGAAAAGTGCTTTAATTGCTGGAACAATATTAGAACCAACAGGAGTCCCACAAAAAGCCATTCATTTAATGGGCTTTTAAGAAACTTTAAAAGCAATATAAAAAAGTAAAATATAAACTAACCACATATAAATATCTTATCATAATCTAACCTAAAAGTCAATGCAAAAGTTCAAAGGCTACATCCCTAAAAAACCCATACAATTTAAACCCGATTTAGGGAGTTCTATTGACAGTGTCATCAAACAAAGAGATGACCTAGAAAATCTTAAAAAGGATGTAGTCAAGACTGTAGATGAAAAGATAGTAGAAGTAGATACCAAGATAGAGAACGCTGAAACTATCCTAGACAAAAAGATAGAAGATGTTGATAAGACCATAGAAGAAGCTAAAACTACTTTAAATGAAACAGTCAAACAAGCCATAGACTACGTAAAAGAAGTAAAGCAAGGTGAAAAAGGTGCAGACGGCAAAGATGCAGAGCCAGTAGATACTAAAAAACTTAAACAAGAAATCTTGGCAGAAATACCTAAACCCGAAAAGTTTGACAAAAAGGCTCTCATCAAAGAAGTAGTCAAGGCTATACCTCAAAACAAGGCTTCTCTAAAAATCATTCAAGAAACCATTGCTTCTGACCCAATGGCTATCATAGATAAGATAATGGCTTTGCCTAATTTCAAACTTAAGACTTCAAATATAGATGGATTAGAACAAACTTTTAATGCCTTTCGTTCTCAACTTTCAAGAGGATATTTACACGGAGGTGGAGATACTGTAGTTGCGGGTACTGGAATATCTATTACGACTAATCCAAATGGAAGTAAGACTATTACGAATACAGGTGTTGTTGTAGATGCTGATAAGGTAAAAGTCAGTTCTACTGATACCACTGCAAACTATTTAGAAAATAAAATTTTAGCTGGTTCAAATATTTCTATTACCAAAGAAAATTCAGGAGCAAATGAAGACTTAAAGATTGCCGTGACAGGTGTAGTTCTTTCTGGCACTGCTTTGTTATTAGACCAAACCACTCCTCAAACCGTCATAAATGGTACTCCTACTTTCAATGTAGGACTTAAATCAAATGCTCTTTTAGAAGTTAATTTAAATTCTGCAACTATTTCACATTTAACTGGAACAGGCATAGCCCTTAATGGAGCAGATAACTCTGTAGTTAGATTTGGAATGTCATCATATGGAATAGCTGGTACAAGTGCTTATGCTTCAAGACAGGCTAGAGGAACAGGAGCAAGTCCAAGTGCATCACAATCTGGTGACCGATTAATTTCTTTAGAAGGTTGGGGCTATGGTGCAACTGGATATTCTGTTGCTTCTCAAATATCTTTTAGAGGTAATGCTAGTGAAAACTGGTCAGATACAGCTCACGGAACTTATGCTTCAATTTGGACTACTCCTAATACTACTATTGTCCCTAATGAGAAACTAAGAATAGCTGGAGCTTCTGGCACAACTACTATATATAATCCCGCAGACTCCACTACCGCTATACAATTCAACAAAGCCGATGGCACAACTAATGTCTTAAATATAGATACTACTAATGGGCGTGTCGGCATCGGGACGACGAGCCCGAGGGCAAAGTTGGAAGTATATGGTACTACGAATAATCAAATATTCTTACAACCAAGTCCAGCAAGTAATCCTCATCCGATTATAGCAGCCCAAACAAACGGAAATTCCGATTATTTGGGATTTGCAGTTCGTTCGGTAACTACTCCTAACGCTCTTATAGATGGTGCTGCGGCTGATGTAAGAATGGTAATAACAAGTCTCGGCAACGTCGGAATCGGGACAACGAGTCCTGCATATAACTTGGAAGTAAATTCTGATTTGGGAGTAGATGCAAGAAAAATTGAGATAAAACAAGATGGAAATGGTAACCCTGCGATATTCCTGTATAACAATGCCAAGACGGCATATATGAGGATGAATAGCGGTTGGTTTTACACTCCTAACCCAATTGATTTTCAAGCTGATAACACTATGAGGTTCTACGGTGGTAGTACTGGAATTCTTTTTAGCGATAGCGCGACAAAAACAGTAAATATCGCTTGGTTTGGGACAAATGGCAACGTCGGCATCGGGACGAC
>JAKALG010000043.1 GCA_021813235.1 bacterium | reverse complement strand
CTCTTACTCCACAAACTTTATTCGCTTTTTGTGCCTCTGTTAGCTTCCCGCCAGGATCCGCCCTTTTATTGTCTCCATAATCATGCTCATAGGCGGTCGCATAAGACAAAGCGGCGTTTCCAAAACACTCTCCGCTGCGTGAATAAAGCTGGCAGAATAACTCCTGCTGAGGAGAAAGCTTATCAAGATCCGGTTTTTTACTTCTTTTTTTTGTCATTCGATTTTGGTCGCCACATTCCCGCAGCACTCAATCTATCTATGACGTATGTTTTCCCTTTGATACCGCCCTCGAGTTGGACCAATTTTACATAAGATATCAAATCTTCTCTTGCCCTAGAATCTTTGAAAACCATTCTATCGCACAGCATATTCAATAAGATCTTTGATGTTGGGCTCAAATCTTCAATCTGGTCTATTTCTTCTGCCATGATTTTATTCGTTAGTGAATAAGAAAATAAATCTCCTAAAGAAGCTCATCCGGAGCTTATTGTATAATGAAGCATTGAGAAAAATGTGATCAAGCAATACCGTAGCGAATTTTTCACTTTCCTTTTTTACCTCCTTTTCTATAAAGTTTTTCAAAGGGATCAGCCTTGTAACTTCCAGAGAAGCGCCAACTTTTTTGTTGGTGATCCAAAATTTGCCCCTTACTCCATCATTTTCAATATTCCCCGAGAATTCAATACCGACAAAAACATTGCGTTTGAAGTAATCTCTCACCAGGTTCTTTGCTGTTTTTTCTTCTTCAAGAGTCATTAGATTCTTTTATACTCAGCTGGATGTTTTTTCTTCCAGTCTCTGAGCTCTTTTGCTTGCTTGGCGGCCTCTTTGTTCCTGACCTTTTTTGATCCAGATCGCAGAACTCGAGGAAGGCGCTCATGCTCCTCCTCGAATTCTTTGACTGGCAATGACACAAGATTTTTGGCCATTTTTTATACGATTACTTTTTATCCTCAAAGAAATCTTTGCCTAAATAAACTTCTCCATTCTCTGCCATGGAGAGAAGAAGATTGAGGCTATCCAAATGAAGCCTTGTGCGCTCTTCATTGATGCGCGCCATATTCAAATTGGCATTCACCGTATCAAGCATTTTATCATCTGCTGATTTCTTTTGCGCCATCAGATGAGCGTTCTGGGCTTTCCAGAAAACAATGTCATCAACAAAATTGATCCATTCCCTTGTCTCTCCCTCAATAAGAGCTTTAATGTTGGAAATAATAGAGTCATTGTCTCCTGGCTCTGAATCCTCATACCAAATGATAATTTTGTCAGCGAAAGTGAGAAGACCGTTTCTCGTTGCTTTATCTCCTAGATCTCGCAAGAGTGCATTCGCTTCTTCAATAGCTTTTTTTTCTTCTCCAGCAACAAATGTAATAATTTTTCCTTGTAGCATATTATTGATCGTCAGGGTCGCTCATTTCTTGAATGGCGCCTACTTTATTTTTAATGTTTAATACGAAATATGAATACCAATCTGTCGATATTATCCTTTGTGCTTCCACAAGGGACAATGTTCCATCACATACTGCTCTCTTGAGAGCATTTTCTGTCGCATCCTTTTGGTGAGCACCGACCTTTTGCCCATCAAAAACTGTATTGTATGGTTCCGGCCATAGATTGCGTGGATCACTGGGATTTCCTCCAAGTTCGAGTGAAATGAGGTGATCCTCTTCGTAGTCTTTCGGATTTGTGTCATTGTTGTACGCATATCCATTCGCAAGCTGTTTAATCTTCAGAGCTGTTGTGTAGGAGGAACCGGGTCTCAATCCTGGTGTGGCGGTCCATCCTTTGACACAGATTGTTTGCTGTATGTTGTCTTGAGTAACATTTTGATTCACCACACCTGGGGTCTTTATGAAGTCAGGATAGAGATAAGATGGTCCTACTTTTGGAATCTGCGCGATCATTTCCGCTTGATGCTGCTGCAGAAAAATGTAGGGAATATAAACCAAAACAATGGCAGAAATTCCTATGCTGAAAATGATTTTTGTGCTGTTTTTCATCAGTGAAATTGTAGCATATTTTCTGAATTTTTACCACTATTTGTGGACAACTTTATTGGCTCGCTGGATAGAGGGGGCGAGGATTTGACGAGGGCAGTCCGATGATGCTGGATTCGGTTGTTCTGCCATATTCCAGTCTTCGCTCGTTATAGTCACCTCGCAGTGCGATGTTTTCGGAATTACGCACCTCCTACTCACATCCATACGGTTATTGCGTAATCTTTTTACCCTTAAGCGTCTACCTATTCCGCCACCCCTCTATTCAACGAACCAATGTGTGCTACTCACTCTTTATTTTGTGCGACCTTTATCGTGCTCCGTATCTTCTGGCACCCGAAACAAACTTGCGTTAGGGCGTCGTGGAAAGTAGAGTAGATTGCTTGTTGAGTATGTTTCCCCTCGCACTCTTGAATGTGTTTGCGGACTTCTTCCTGTGTTTCGCAATGATCGTAGGTGAATGTCATAGTTTTACCATTCTGATTTTGGTACTTCTCTTAAAACCTTTAATTCGCTCGTCCTCACCTTTCCATCGCAATCATTTCCAACGAATATCTTAGAAAGAGGAACGGAACACTCAAGAATTGCTTCGTCTTCCCAGTATTTCCCAAATAGAACCGCCCATCGCAAATGTGCCACATGAAGTCCCGCTCCACAACTTTCTTTTTCTTCTCCAAGTGCGTGCTCCTTTGTTTCTCCGATGATATATTCAAAACTATTTACACGGTCAGAAAAATATCTCCCATCTATTTTGTGAACCGCTTTATAGAGTATTGCATTCTTTCCTTTTGTCTCAACGGGATATTCTTCACAGAATAATTTTGCGGTAGGTTTTTGTTTTTTAAGTTTAATAACAGTTGTTTTTTTGGATAGTTTTAGTTTGAGATTTTTTTCATCGTCAAAATATCGCACTATGTTTATTCCGTGGGTCGTTATAATGACACTACCCATTGCCGATAGAATTGATGCGAGTCCGAAGGCATTGATAACGGCGTTGCCGGAGCAGGACTTGATAACGGCGTTGTCGTAGCAGGACTCGATAACGGCGTTGCCGGAGCAGTACCTGATAACGGCGTTGCCGGAGCAGGACTTGATAACGGCGTTGTCGTAGCAGGACTCGATAACGGCGTTGCCGGAGCAGTACCTGATAACGGCGTTGTCGTAGCAGGACTCGATAACGGCGTTGTCGTAGCAGTACTTGATAACGGCGTTGCCGGAGCAGGACTCGATAACGGCGTTGCCGGAAACAACAATATACGCATCATCAAACGACCTTACGATCCTTTCTAATCTTCCAACAATCTCAATCCTTCCTTTATAATCGTCAGGAATAGCATCAAACTCTTTTTGGTTATTTATTTGTAGAATGTCGGGCAATTTCTTCTTAAACATATTATTGTATTTTTAGCGTATTTACTTTTACTCCGTTTTGATACGCGTCCCAGACTATCCAGCCGTCAATGATTGAAACGGTAGAGGAGACTTCTTGCCCGTCAATGAATACTTTGTTTGGCCAGTTCCGATTGTTGAGCCACTGAAGATTGTACTCAATGGTGAGGAAGAGGGTGAGGATTAAAAGGTATTTCATGTTTATTTTTTACATATCTATTCCCAATTCATCAAAATCAGTATACGAGACGTGCGCGCTATCTTCTTTTGGTTTATTCCACCACTGTGGATGGTCGGCATACTTAAACTCTCGATTCTTATATCCACAATGCTTACAACTTCCGATTGTTCCGCGAACCTCTGCACAAAATCGATTGATCAGTACGCCTTCCAATTTCGCAAACTTTTTACACCCAGTACAATAAATCATTTTATTGGCACAGCCGGAGAAGCGTTTTGGGATCGTGCAAGTCCGGCGTTTTACTTTTATTGATTGTTGGAATGTCTAGTTTTTGTTGCGGATCGGGAAAGTGTGCATATTCAAACTCGCTATCAAAATAGGGAACCTTGTTGCGGAAGTCTTTATACCAGCACATCTCTTCGCTTTTCTCGATAATGTGATTGTCTTGTGTCCATACAAATATCGGCATCGGCTTATCGTTACGAAGGAATGCGCCGCCGTTGGATGTAATAAGCCAGTAGCCAAGTTTCCCCTCAACCTGCACACATAGACCGAAATAGCGCAATTTTTGGAAATTGTTGTACTCGGTTTTTGTCAATGTAAGATCCCTCTGAAGGTGAAACTCATTCTTGTTGTGAGAATGGACAAACTCGATTGCTTTGGAAAGACAAGACACCAACCCCGGCGTAAGGCGTTCCTTGTGCGGAGTGCCTGCGGGCTGGATTCGGTATTTCTCAATAACTTCAAAAATTTTCCTCATCAATTCGTTTCGCATCTTTGGATAGCCCGGTTGCCAGTAGGTTGCGTCAATCTGATCCGCGAGTTCCAGCTCCCGTTTGAACATTTCCAATATCTCACTTTTTTCCTTGTCGCTGATCATATTAGCGTCCGTTGATTACGTCTTTTATAAAACTGTCCATGCGTTCGTTGTAGTAGTCGTCAAACTCTTCATTGGTCCCAAGTGCCTGCCATTCGCGCCACAACGCCGATCGGAGCAATTGACTCTTGTGTCGGACATCTTTTGCTTGGATTGTTTCTCCCTTCGGATTGACTACGCGAACGATTACCGGCTCAAACTTCCAATACACCGAATGCGTGCCATCGTGGTTGTCTGCTTCTGTTTTTGACGTGATAGAACCCTCGATGGCAACGCCGTAGTTGTGCCCAATCTCAAGACCGCTTTCCAGCATTGCTTTGCCGGTCAATTTGATAAAGTGCTTATCTTGTTGTGATGGGTCTTGAGTTGTCATGTTAGAACGGAAGATCCTCTGGTTTAATTTCTCCTTCACCGAGATCTTCTAAGTCATCCATCTGTACTGTTGGCTCGCCGCCATCTTCTTTTTTCTCAACAGCAGAACCTTCTTTGACGATGGTTGCGTAGCCATTCTCATCATCAACGCGCTCAAATCCTTGTGGGATAAGATACAGAGTAATTTTCTGCTGTCCTCCTACGCGGTTTTTCTCAACATCAATCGTGAGCATCTTATTCATCCAGTTCTTTGACTCTTTGCCAAAGGCGCGGATGAAGCCATCGATTGTGGTACGATTGATGCTGATATTTACCGGCTCTGCCAGTCCTTTCACTTTCAACTTCCCAACATCTTGCGTCTGCGGATTGCCCTGCTTGTCCTTGAATTGACTTGGCTGCGGCGATACCTCGGAAACGAGATAGCACTGCGTTCCGTTTTCAATGGTTTTTTTATCAAGCCATTTTCCCGACACAACTTTTCGCTCATTGTATTCCATAGTAGTTTATTTTTTAGATTTTTTAATAACTTTTTTTGTTGTGGGTTTTTTGGCGACCTTTGTTTTTTTCGGCAACGATAACTCCATCGGATAGTCCTTCTGCTTCGGTTGCACGTCTTTATTTTCTTCTTCCCAGATTGCATAGGCGTGCTGGAATAGGTCATACTTGTCGGCAATTTCGGTCAGTTTGAAACCATCCTTATTCCGCTTGTAGCCAACCTGCAAGATTTCAAGGCGAGCGATCTTCTTCTTGGTAGCCATCTCAACGGCGTGCTTGTAGGAAGAAATCTGCAACTCATGCTCTTTCCAAATATGCGCCGATGTCTTTACGTCCAAAATCACATTCTCGCCATTCTCTGAATACAACAGATCCAGCGTGCCACAGTAGTTTTCACCCTCAACCGCAACCTCATTGGCAATGATTTTGAAGGTGGGATTGGCAAGTTTTCCCTCATACCATCGGACAAACGACCATACCGCATCCCATTCATCCGGCGTAAGTTCTTCGGACTGTAAGGTGTTCGGATTGGTTACTTTGTCATCCATCCGTATCTTTGCGCCTTTGATAAGGGCTTCGATGACTTGGTGGACTTTCGATCCGCGCTCTCCGGCTTCGCGCTTTATCGCTTCTGCCTCATCCCATCCTTTCTCAGCGAGCCATTTGTAGAAGTTTATTCCCTTTGGATAGTAGGAGGCAATCCATGTTGAAGACGGTTTGAAAGCACCGCTCTTTGTTTCATACCAACGCTCATCAAGAGTGGTAATCTGTACAATCTCTTTACCACCCAACATTTTGACCTCTCGTTTTTGTATATTCATAGACCTCTTTTTTTATTCTCCAACCGCCAACCTGTACGGTAAAGCGGTTAGAGAATGTACAGGTTAGTTTTGCAATTCGTGATTATTGTCGTCTTCCTCTTTGCGCGTATTGCGCTTGAGTGCGGCGATATAATCTTTTGCACTATCACCGCTTTCTATCATTCCGGCAAATATAGCAACATGATTTTCTGTGACCTCTTCGGTGGCGTTTACCATGTCAGCCATTTCATACAATTCAAAATCGTTTGCCGCTTCGTACTTCGCCCATTGGAGCAATCGCTCTAACCCCTTTGTAGTAATCATCTTATTTTATGTGAGGGTGGACAATGGCAAAGTGTTGCCGCCCGCCATTGATCCACACCCCCTCAAATGCAACCCTTAATTTTATAATCCGGCTTTAATGAATATCGCCAGATACACAGCCCAACCAATAACACCCACTAGGATGATGACGGGAATGACGATTGACCAATCAATGCGCCGACCCCATTTCTCCATATCAACCCCCGCTTCTCTCTCGCTTTTGAGTTCCCACTTGCCCGTCTTGTTGAAATAATTTGAGAACATATTTTATTTATTTTTTTGATTTCGACCTTTGTTTTGTTCTGTTTCTCTGTCTTCTTCTTTGGCACATATCTGCCGGACGCGCTCTCTTGTGATGTCAAACATTTCTGCAATGGCTTGGAGCGTTCTTCCCTCTTTCC
>JAKALG010000001.1:19680-31175 GCA_021813235.1 bacterium | reverse complement strand
TAATTCGTGTAATTGATATATTAAAATTGAAAGATGAACTTGAATTGAGTGATTATATTAGTTGTAAATGTCCTGAAGAATTAAGAAATGGAAATAATGGATTTTTTCATGTAACACCTATAGATTGTGCAATTAAACCACAAGATATTATAGATTCTTGTCAATATAGAATAGAATATTTAAATGAAAAAATAAAAAAACTAGAAAATTTAAAACAAACAGTAAAATTAAAAAATGAAACTAGAGGATAAGATAGTTGAATATGCGAAGAACAAGAATAATAGTTGGCATAAACCGCAAATTGGGATTTATCACGCCAGTAGAATATACGATATTTGTACGGGAAAACTTAAACCGAAAGATTTTTTCAAGGAAAGGGATTTAACCGACAGAACATTAGTGATATTTGAGATAGGCAATATGTATCACAATTATGTTCAGCAAGTGATTTATCCAAATGAAATACAAGAATATCCAGTACAAATAGAAGATGACGGTTGGAAGATAGTAGGGAGGGTGGATTTAATAGTAAATGGAAATATAATTGACCTAAAAACAGTTTCAAATCTACCAACAGAACCCAAAATAGACCACATCTACCAGTTGAATGTATATTTAGAGGCGATGAATAAACCATACGGATATATAACTTACATAGAAAAAAACCCAATAGCGTTTAATACGGTTGATTTCAAAGTTAAAAGAGACAAGAAACTAATCAAAGAGATTAAAGAAAAGGTCGGTTTATTTCATAAAGAATTATGTCAGATTTAGAAAAAAAGAAAAAAGACATTACCGAGCAGTTTAATAAGTTGGAAGAAAAGGTGGCGGAGTTAAATAAACTTATTATGGAAGCACGACAAGAGCAGTTAAAACTACAAGGTGAATTTCGGTTAATTGAGGATTTATTAAAAGAAAAGGTCGAGGAAAATAAAGAAAAATAATTATGATAGATAAAACAAAGTATCAGGAAGTTGGGGCGGGGTTAGATGTTGACCGAATGTGGTCAAGTAAAGACGAACCACTTAAAAAGGGAGATTCATTAGAGGGAAGATATGTATCAAAGGTGGAAAATGTCGGAACACGACAATCCAATGTGTATGTTATTGATACGGGAGAGGAAAAGGTGGGTGTATGGGGAACTACTGTTATAGACGGTAGATTTGAGAATATCCCCGTAGGAAAGAAGGTGGCAATAGAATATCTCGGTATTCTTAAAACAAAAGACGGAAAAGGTGAATATAAGGGATTTTATATCGGTTCAGGTATTGATACAGTGGGAGACGAAATCCCTTTCTAATTATGCTAAACATTGAAGACCAGAATAATTTTATAATGAGAGAATACATTTGCTCCTATGACGGATGCGAAGCGTGGTTTCTTATGTCAAAATATTCTGGTTTTCCTGTTAGTGAAGTGAGTTGTCCGAAATGCGGTTCACCCTGTGAAGTAAATGGAGACTTTAATATAAAAAATATAGAAATAGAATATGCAGAATAAACTTACAGACAGACAAAGATATAATCGTTTAAAGAAAACTGCAATTATGCGTAATAGGGCTTTTTGGGTTGAAGCAGAAGATTATTATTATTTAAACAAACACGAATATCATAAAAAACACGTAGGTAAGAGCGGTAGAGATAGTTGGGCTGGATGGGTAGGAGAAATAATGGATGTACCACTTTCTACGGTTAATTTTAAAACTACATTATATAAAAGATATGTTATTGAATTAGAAATACCTATTGATATATTACAACATATCCATACAAGAAAATTACAGTACGCAATGAAATATATAGATAAAAGAAATGCGGCTAATATATTGGAAATTGCATCTAACCCAGACCACGCAGACTACTATTCTTTCGAAGGATTTAAGGAGTATATAAAAGAGTTATATAAATGACCTGTGGATAACTCACTATTGACTAACTTGTTATAGTGTGTATCATAAGAATATGAAAAACAAAAAAATAGAATGTCAGGAAATAATAATACATAAAACATTTTTATGTTTTCACGCTGATATACCTAAAGAGCATAAATGGATATATATGAAAGAAAACAAAAGAAAATGTGAAATATGTGGAAGAAAAGAGATATTTTTTGGTCACATATATGGCACTAGCGGTCGTCCTCTTGAAGATTGGAGAAAATGTTTATAATATGAGAAATTTATTGAGCGGTTTAGCTTATGTCGGTTGCGGTTTACTCTGTCTCTTATTCTGGTACTTCATATTGCGGTTCATTCTTAACTAATATGCCAAAACAAAAGAAAACTGAAAAAAATATAATGTTAATGTTTGTATGTACCTGTGTAGTTATGGCGATAGCATTGGCAATTACTGAATCAAAAAACGTAGCATATCTTCTTGGTATAATTCAAACGGGCGTTTTATATTGGATTATTGATTATTATAAAACAAAAGAAAACTAAAACAGTGAAAACCTACGGAGCAATCACAAGGCAGTTTATAGAAGATGATTGGAGTCCATTAGTAGAAGTTGGGTTTGAATCTATTTTAAATATAAAAAGATATGCCAAAACAAAAGAAAACTAAAACAGTGAAAAGAAAAATATGGTGGTTGAGAAAAGGAGAAGAAGGATTTTTGACAAGTAATTTATGGACGAATAGAGATAATGCTCGTTTTACGGCAAAAGGCTTAAATTGGCAGAAGACAGGAAGTCACACTTCAAAAAACAAACTCTATAAGGTCATCCCCATTACTATTACTTATAAAGTATAAATCTATGAGAAAACCTAAACAACAAGTATCCACACATCATATAGACGAGTTCCTTGGAGTTATTCCTGAAAGTCAAATAAAAAGTATTCTTTCAAAACGTGAATACAAAAAATTTGAAAAGTTTATGAACGGACAAACAATAATGTTATTGGAAAGACAAGCGGGAATATATTATAACGATTTATTGAGATTTTTGTCGAATATAAACGATACCACACTCTATGATTAAAGACACATTGGAAGAATTGAAAAAGGATTTTTATTGCCCACAATATATTCCCATTGACGGGGACGATTTTAGGGAACAATTTATTATTATAAATAAAGTAAAACTTGAGCGGTTTATTCTCACCTCTCATATCTCTTATTTAGATGAGAAGATAAAAGAGATAGATAGATTTATAATTCCAGAAAACGCTAAATTATGTGGTGGAACGGCTGACAATGAAAAATATGTAAAGTTTTCATCGAATACTATGTTAGATTTACTTAAATCTTCTCTCCAAAAAGAAAAGTCGCAGGCAGAGGAATTATTAAAGGGATTGTAATATGGGATATATAATTTTAGGAATTATTGGCGTTTTTGCTCTGTTCTTTATAAAAAAGACAAATAAAGAAATATGTGGAGTTTGTGGAGGCGAAGCAGATGAAAATGGAGACTGTGTGGATTGCGGAAATGAGTGTTATCCTAAAGAATAAAGAAATATGAACCAAGAAGAAATTGAAAATACAATAAGGATTCTGATGTTAGATAGAGGATTTGTATGGAATGAAGAAACTCGTAAGTGGGAAGAAACTAATAAGAATCTTTCATATGTACAAAAAGGAAATTGGCAAGTACTTGTATATTAAATAATATGAAATGTATAAAATGCAATAACATAGATACTGAATCATCAACTGGATTGTGCTGGAAGTGTATAAGTAATACATCAGACGTGGTGGTAACTATGAACGGAACAAATAAAGGAAAATCATTAAGAGATAATTCTGACGGAACTTGTAATTGCTCTCCATTAGGAAATTCTTGTTTTTTCACTAATGGATTTGGAGGAAGATGTGATTGTAAGTGTCATTTTCCTAACGAAACAAATAAAGAGTGGGCCAAATCATTAGAATTTGTTTTAGAAAACATTGACGAGGTATGTAGACCAGGTTCAAGAGCGTTTCTTATTTCTTTTATAGACTCTTTGCTCTCAAAAAAACTTTCCCAAAAGGACACAGAGTGGAGGGAGAGGATAAGAAGAGAGATAGACTCTTTGGTTCGTTACAATATGCAATGGATAGATGAAAAAAGAGGTGATAGATGTGGTTTATGTGAAGGTGAGTGTTATCATAAAGATAAAAAAGAAGTGTTAGAAGAACTCAAACAAAACTTAGGATTATGAAACAAAGAGAAATAAAATTTAGATTACGAAGTGCATCCAATAAAATTGTTGGATATGAGAAATGGTACATAGGAGAGCGAGATGAAGAAACTGGTTCATATAGAGCCATACCCCAATGGCTCTATTCAAAGGATTATAAGTATTGGAATCCACAGGAGATATTTCACAGACACAAAGACCAATTCACAGGACTCCTCGATAAGAATGGCAAAGAGATTTGGGAAGGGGATATTGTTTTATATCCTGATACTTATATAGAATCTGTTGATGTAGGAGTTGGAATGATGCCAGTTGCTCAAACACAGGAGAATAGTTTTTTCCCAGTAGAATTTAAAAATGGAATATTCGGTTTAGAGATTAAAAAATCAGAGTTATTATCTGATGGTTTTTATTCTATTGAAGAAATAGCAAGGGAGACAAGTAATGTAGATTTAGGAGATACATTAGAAGTCATCGGCAACATCTATGAAAATAGCGGTTTACTAAAAGTCGAAAACAAAGAGGAATAAGAATATGAACACAAATAACATAATATCTACACCTGAAATAACTGGAAACATAGGAAGTTGTACATCTCAGGTTGTTTCAACGATAAGTGGCAGAGAAAGTGCATTTATTGAGTCAGTGGTAAATGTAGTCACTAACTCTTGCTCAGGTGAGGTATCTACTTATTCGACGTGGCACTATACACCAACGACATTTTTTGGATTTGTTGGTGGGATAATACTTGCCTCGTTCATTATTGCATTAATAAAAATATCTTTAATACCCAAAGAAGATAGAAGTGGGTGGTAATTTACCAATGTGGTGGGTTGATGGGGGGAGTGGATGGTGTCGGATAGCTGGTGCGCTTGGTCGCTCCAAGTAAAGAGTTCGATTCTCAAGACCCTAGTCCAACCTCCCCACCAGCTCATCACAAGTCGGTTCACTAAAAGGTCAATAAAATTATGAAAAAAATAACTATCAGATTTAACTTAAGAGAACTACTTAAAATGCTTTTCTTAGAATTATCTGGAAAAGATTGGAGTGTTACTGTGACTGACCGAGGATGGAATAGTGGAACTAATGGAACGACAGAAGAACAAATAAAAAATTATATTTAATTAGTCCACTTCACATAGTGCTTGGCGGTTCATTCCTCCCAGCATTATGGAAGAATAAATATGAACTGGGGATAAGTCTCGTTGACTTATCCTTTTTTGTTTGATACCCTTAATAGTGAACCGAAATTACGATTGCACTGGTTTGGCGGTTTAAACCGCTACCTATGAGTATTAACAATTTAGTTTGCAGACTTGTGAGATTGACGAGTAAGGGGTTGATTGTTGCATTGATTGGAACATCCGCATCACTTTATAAGCCAGTATTAGCAGAAGCACCAATATCACAAGAGGGTTGGAATCCTCTAAACATCCAAACCTTGTTATCACACTCTCTTGCAAACGAAAGTTTTAAATTAAGTGAACAAGAATACAACACATATCTACTTTATACCGAATCAATTACGGCTGGTTTAAGTTATAAAGATTTCAAAATACTAAAACGAATAGCATTTTGTGAAAGCTCTCTACGACACGAGGGTGTTTTTGGTCCAGATAAGAAAGATTACGGTTTATTCCAGATACGTATTATCCACGAAGCAAAAGCAGAAGAATTAGGATTAGATTATAAGTCAGTCGAAGGAAATATAAAATATGCGGTTTATCTCTATAAATCGCAAAATACAAAACCATGGTACGCAAGCAAGCACTGTTGGTCAAAATATTAAGAAAGTTGTATAATATAGTAGATGAAATGTTGCAAGATTTGTGCAAAAGAACTGATAGGAAAGTTGAGATACTTCACAAAAGGTACTTCGAGTAAACCTAGGGAAATATGCTCAAAATGCTACGATAAGCCCAAAAAGGGTACAAAGTAGTGTGTTTTGGGCAAAAACCTCACCTTGGTCAAATTTGAGCGATTTCTAGGTATAAAAACGGCTAGAAATAGGTAAAAAAAAGCCACCCTTCGTAATTGTTGCAAAATAGGGTGGCGAGTGCTATAGACACTACTTCATATTAAGTATATGACTTGGTACTAACTTGTCAATAGGTTACGGTTTAGATTACGGTTTTACTTTTTTAGAATTATATTGCGGTTTAAAAACCCTGTTTCGCCTATCCTGTCCGTTCCTCGCCCCTGTGTGGTAGTTTTCCGTTGCCCTGTCTGTTGGTCTGTGTGCGGTTCATAGCGGTTCACCATAACAAAAAACCACACATCCCTGATTGTGTGGCGTTTACTTGTGGCTTTCGCCTTTAGTTTTTGCCTATTCTATTTCTATAATCTCCCAGTTCATCCCCCCAGTATTTTGCTCAATTCTAAACTGGAGATGCTTTACACGCATATTTTTATGCTTTAAATCTATGGTTATTTTTTCATCTCCTCCAATGGAGCGTTGCTTTCCTTTTTCGTTTGTTATTGTTGCGTAGAGTTTCATATTATTGATTATATTTTACTTCGTACGGCTTAAAGGCGGTTAACCAATGGTCTGATATTACGTATCCACATCGTACCGTGCTCCCGTCTTTTTTATCTCTATACATTATCGCTACGCGTGGGCTTGTTGTGTACGGGCAAACGGCTTGCTTTAATTCTTTTAGTGTTTTTGCATAATACTTGTATCCATACTGGTCAATATACATCAATAATTCTTTTTCTTTATTCATTTTTTAATTTACACAACATCAACAGGGATAGTGTTGTGTTGTTAACCGCTTTCGAGGCGGTGAGCGTATAATCCGCTCATTCTTGCCTCCATTATGACAATAGAGGCAATATCAACGGCTTATGATAAATCACCAACAAAACAATTCTCATTAATTAAATATTTTATTATCTCTTTTCTATTTTTTGCAGGTGTATCGGTGTAATTATAATAAAAATGTACGGGTATTTTTTTATCATAGACATAAGAAACAACTTGAAACGGATTTTTAAACTTTGATTTTTCCCCTTCAAAATAGTTTTTATATTCTCTCGTAAAGTCTGGGCATCTTTCTATAAGTTTATCAGTAAAATTATAGCATTTTCTGGCATCTCCAAATTTTAAGTGGATATAATTATCTTCTGTTCCGTAATAATCTATTTCTTTTTTCATACAGTTTAATATGGGAATGTTCCCCCTCCCATTATAAATACGGTTAATAAACCGCCTACGACTATGACGGCTCTGACTATTTTTAATAATCGCGGCTCACTTTTTATTTTTATCATATTATTTATATATATTTTTTACTTCTTCATTACTCATAATTCTTCCATATAATCCCGCAAGTTCAAAAAGAATGTCTTTTTCTGATAGTTCACTTCAACTCATAGAGGAGCAGTGTTGTGTAGCTTACTCCCCTATGAATACACACCACTATTTATTGTATTTTTCTGCTATCTGTATTGATTTCTTTATTTCATCAAGTCCACCATCTATAACTACTACTCCTTCATTATTATTATCTTCTATTATGCTTTCTCGTAAGTTCTCTATACAGTCAATAACAAAGTCATTTTTCTTTTTTAAGAACATCAATACTGGGTATTTTATTATCATATTTTGATTTGTTTATTTTTGCTTCGACCTTTTTGTTTATCTGTTCAATTTCTTTTTATAGAGAAGGGAACGTGTGGGCTGTTAGATATTATAAAAATTGTTATCTGTTAGAGCCATAAATAGTGAGGTTATCACTTGTTCCCTATCTCTATACAATAATTAAATCATATAACTTGTTAAATGCAATAGAAAAGTTATCCCCCACATTATGAAAACAAAACAAGCGGTTTATTTTGTCAATTATCTACCCAAAACACTCAAAAACAGGCTTTTCGTGCGGTTCACCTAAAAAACACCCCCTCTAATTGCCCCAAGGTAAAGAGTTTATACATACTCCCTACATATTATATCCCCATATTGCGGTTCATTTTGCAATGCATACCATTATGGGTTATACTTATAGGAGATGACAAAGAAAAAAGCGGTTCACATTCCCGATAAAATAGATAAGGTTATCACTCTCCTCCCTACTAGTAAGAGTAAACGAGATGCCTTCATTAAGGCGGGTTATAGTGTAAAAACAGCTACCACACGCCATACGGCTCTTAATAGACGTATCGAGAATAGGTTACTCCAATATGAAAAAAGCGGTTTACCTATTGACCCCTACTTCAACATCGAAAATCTGCTTAAGGAATATGAAAAAATCTGTTTACAGGATAAGGATAACTCCAGTAAGTTAAAAGCCATCAACGGAGTGTTCTCAAAATACGGAAATAGTATAGTAAATACCAATACAAATGACACACAGAACACTCAACCAATACTCAATATCACAGTCAGAAATGTACAAGAATTACCCAAGAATGAGCCAGTAAGAATACAAGCCGAGATAGTACAAGATGAGCCAATTAGTCCGTAATCGTTATCATTTATGACAAAGAGGATAAAACCTAGTATATTCAAGTGTTGTAACTGCGGTTCACCCTTACCAACTCCCCGCAACCCCAAGAGAGAGTATTGCGGTTCATACTGTAGACTAGCCATGTATCGTAAGCGTGTAGCCCTTAGCGTTATCAAATAGTGAGCCGTATGGCTGAAGGGGGGGTATGTCAGGTTTTCTTTTTGTCTTGAATGGTACTATAAATTATCTCCCCCACATAAATCCTAAAATTAGACATTATTATGCAACAATTTAAACAAGAAGTAAATAGTGAATATGAGCAGATGGGAAAGGACTGGTTGGACGGGAAGATTGAAATTACTGAATTTGAAGGAATTAAACTGAACCCTAAACAGATTGAATTTGTGAACGACAAGAACAGGTTTTCTTTAGTGAGCGGGGGTATGGCTTGTGTTCACGGAGACACGGAAATAGTAGATGCAGATACAAATGAGAAAATAAAAATTAAGGATATTAAAAAACCACTCCGAGTGTATTCTTGGAATGGTTTTAAGTTGGTTAAGGCATTTGCCTCAATTCCTTTTAAATATCAAAAAACTGATTTATATGAAGTGACTACCACTACTGGGAAATTTATCTGCACCGCAAAACATAGGGTACTTACTGAGAAAGGATTTTTGCCCGTTTCCTCGCTTGGAGTTGGCGACCATTTTCTCTCAATTTCTCAAATCCCTCTGGAGTCCATTTCGGTGTCTTTCCGTTCAAAGTTTTTCGTAAATGTTCTGCGTTATTTGCAAATAGGCGTAAGTTTTCTATCCTATTGTCTTTCGTATCTCCGTTTATGTGGTCGACGACTTCTTCGGGTTTTAGGTATCTTCCTAAAGATTGTTCCATTACAAGACGATGTTCCCGAATATAACCTGCGTGATTTTTATAAGGATGCCAGTTTGCCTTTACAAGCCAATATTTATCTTTCTCAAGGAATCTACCACCTTTCCAATACTGATTTTTCTTTCCCTCTATACCCCCGACTCTTAAACGAGGCAGATTATAACGAAGAAGTAACTTCTGGACGTATTTTGCACTCATTCCAGTTAGTGAGGCAATTTCTGTTGAAGACCTTTTTCCATCCGCAAAAGATTCTAACATTGGTTTATAATTTATTTTCATATAATAAGTTTAACACCATTACAAAGGTTGTGCAAGTGCGATACCACTCGTTTGATAATTTCTATGATTTACATGTGTTTGGTACAAATAATTATCTAGCGGAAGGAGTTATACATCATAATTCTGGAAAATCACTTTCTTGGATTATTAAGTTTATCTTATTAACCCAATGGTTTCCTGGAACAAGGATAATGATAGGGCGAAAAACCAAGGGAAACGCTAGTGAGACATTTATGAAGGACTTTGTAGATGTCTGCCCGTCTGGAATGTACACCCACAAGGTAGGAGAGGGGAAACTTATCTTTAGGAATGGAAGCGAAGCCGTTTTCTTTGGTTTAGATGCCCTCCAAGCGGGTTCAGGAGATGACTTGAAGAAGGCTATTCAGCAGATTAAATCCCATAACTTCGGTTTCGTGTTTATGGACCAGTTAGAGGAAATAGAGGATAAGGTATTCGAGGCATTGAACTCTCGTGTGAGAAGAAGACAGTGCAAACATGGTACTGTGCCTGATGTGGATATTTTAGTAAAGCGAGATAAGGATGGACTCCCGCTATATGAGGTCTGTTTAGTCTGTGGAGCGTATACGTTTAACCAGTTTAATATGACTACGAACCCCGCTAACTTTTGGGGATATGATTATTTTAAGGTCCACCCAAGACCAATGACCCATTTGATTGAAACTTCTATGTTGGATAACAAGAATAACTTATCTGAACAGTTTATTCAGTCTGAATTAGCAAAACCTGAACGGTACGTAAAGAAATTTGTCTATGGAGAATGGTCTCCAGACTCGTTAGTGGAGGGGGGAGTTTTTTCAGAAGACTATCTGAAGCAACAGGAGTTCTATTTGAAAGAACCTATTAGAAGTTTTGATGGGATTCGAATATATCACGAACCAGATTATCATTATGAGTATCAGATAGGGGTAGATTCAAGCGAAGGTGCGGTTGACCCTTGTTCCATTGTGGTCTTTAATGTGGATACAGGTGAGCAGACAGCTATTTATAACCAATTTGTACCTGTAAATGTGCAAGTGGAGAAGATTATGCAGTTGGCAATGATGTATTCGTTGAAACACAAGCCGTTATTGGTGATTGAAACCAATGCGTCTGGTACTGCAGTTATTGAGTCAGTTAAAAAACAATACGATAATTTGTATGAAAGAGAGATTTTTAACTATCGTGAACAGAAAAAGTTGAAAAAGTTGGGTTTTCAGACGAACTTTGCGTCAAAAGAATTATTGATTTCAAACTACAATTTGTTGCTGAGTAAGAAATATGTTAAAATAAGGGATAGGAACACATTGGAGGAGATGAAAGTCTTTATCTATTCCGATGATTCCCAGCAGAAAGGTGCAGGAGCACAAAGAGGTTATCACGATGATAACGTAATTGCGACAATGCTATCCTGTTTTAATGTAAAGCCAAAAGAAGAAGTAATCCGTGATGATTATGATACAGCGGAGTATATTCGCATACAAGAAAACCACGCATTAAATCGTGGACACGAACTATTATGAGTGGAGATGAAGAAATAAATAGGCACTTTAGAAAAATCTGGGAAGAACATCACAATCCTGATGTACGGAATATTAAAAATAGGAAAATAAAAAAAGAAAAACAAAAAAAAGAGTTCGAGGAAGAATTATGTATATAATATGTTAATAAAAAAGATTGAGGATGAAATAAGAAGTTATACCGAGGATAATACCGAAATATTTGAAGGAGTAAAATACTCGCAGTATAAACTTATTAAAAG
>JAKALG010000001.1:0-19580 GCA_021813235.1 bacterium | reverse complement strand
ATATTTCTTATATGCGGAACCGATAGATGAAATGCCGTACAAGGAATATCACCGAGGAAGGTATCAGGGAAGATGGTTTAGAACTGGTATTATTGAACTCTTAATGGATGTGCAGACTCGTTCAAATGAAATCGGAAATCAAATTGCACAAGGACTTGAATGGGCGTCAAAATCTATCTTCAGAAGTTCTGATAAGGTAATTGCACAAAATCTTTTAGACGATTTAACAAATGGAGATATTATTCGTTCGGCAGATTTACAACAGGTACAGATTCGTATGCAGGGATTAGACCAGTTGATTGCTGATTGGAATCGGTTAATGCAAATTGCTGATAGACTTACTAATTCACATGAGGTGATTGTGGGTGAGGCATTGCCGTCAGGAACACCATTCCGACTTGGTGCGATGTTAAATCAAAATGCAAATAAACTTTTTGATTTTATTCGAGAGAAGTTAGCCATCTCTTTAAGTTCGCTTATAGAGGATTGGATTCTTCCTTATTTATTAAAAGATTTGAAAGCGGAAGAAATTGTGCGTATTACGGGAGATGACGATATGTTGCGAAGATATTATGAAATTTTGATAAACTCGTGGTATACACGTAATCTTATTGTTATTGGTCCACACACTGAAGAAGAAGCACAAACATTAAAGGATATAAAAATGCAGGAACTTCTTAAAAATAAAGAAGCGTTAGTAAGTTTGAGGAGAGAGTTTTGGAACAACTTTAAACCGAGAATACAAGTTGATATTACAGGGGAACGAGTTGCATTAGCGGCAGAATTAGAAAGTTATGCAAACTTCATTAACCTTGAATTAGACCCCGTTCGTAGAACCGCATTGATTGAATTAGCAATGAAGAAACGTGGAATTGATACAGAGAAACTTCCAAAGTCTCCACCACAACCAGCACCGATGCCAAACGCAACACAAATGGCACAAGGTCCGCAGGGAGTACAAGCACAAAGTCCAAGACAATAAAACTCAAAGGTCGGCTTGAGAAATAAAATAATATGCCAGTAAAAATAACACCAATAGGAAAAGGGAAATATAGGGTAAGTACACCGAATGGAGTTCACGCAAAAAGTACAACTCTTGAGAATGCAAAGAAACAAGAGAAGATACTTAATATGGTCGAACATGGAATTAAATTAAAGAAAAAATAATATGGTAAAAAACTTCAAAGAATTAAAAGAAGGATTTAAGGCAATGCCCCAAATGCCAAAAATGGTAAAAAAAATGAAAGAGGCAAAAGAAACTGAAGCACAAATAAAGATGATGAAACGTGCATCGGTAATGTTTAATGATTATAAGAAAGCTGGGTTTATGCCTTCAAATATGGAACGGGAAGCTATGGGCAATGATTATTTTCTCAAAAAGATGGGTGGTAAAAAAGAGAAATGATTAGAAAACCAAAACTTTCTCCAAGAAATTTAAGTGAATTTCAGAGAAAAGAAAATCTCATTAAAGAATATTATACAGTTTATCTCGCACTCGAACTTCAAAAGAGAGTGTGGCTTACGAATGTAATAAAAGAAATGGGATTAAGCGATGAAAAAGTTTACAACGTAGATAATAAGAGTGGGATAATAAGTGAAGTAGAACAACCAATACAAGTACCAGAACCAAACAAAGAGTAATATGACATTAGAAGATATTAAAAAAGTTCTTGATAGTGAAGCGGGTAAATCACTAAAAGATTATTTGTTATCAGAACTCCATACGTTGAAATATATCAATAATATTCAGGAAGAACGAACACCAACGCATCAGGTAATACAGTTTAAGGCACAAAAAATAGCGTTTAATAAGTTGGTTGATATATTTGATAAGGTAATGACCATAACAGAGTCGGATAAAAATAATCCAGAACCAGATAATTTTGCGGGGTAATTAAAATAAGTTGTGATATGGATGCTGTGTCTATATTCGTGCCACCTACGTCTATGGATACAGCACCCATATCGCAACGACAATGAAAGGTCGAATTGTAAAAAGGTGGAAAATAAGATATAATAAAATGAATGAGAATCAGGACTCTTTAAATTCTGAACAAGAGCTCAACGACTCACAAATCGCTGAAAATACTGAGGAAACTCAAGTGGAGGAAAGCGAAACTCCTGAAGAAAAAATCGCTAAATTGGAAGAATCAAATAAGAAATTATTTGCTCGTGCCAAAAAAGCCGAGGAGGAAGCGAAGGCTTTGAAAAACGCTCCAAAGGAGGTAGAAAAACCAGTTCAAAAAGTTGTTTCTCAACTATCTGACGAAGAAATAGATAGAAAACTTGAGGAAAAACTTAATGAAAGGGAACTTAAGTCTTTTGATTTGAGTGATGAACTTAAACAAGAGGTTAAGGTGTACGCAAAAGCGAAAGGTGTTTCATATCGGGAAGCTCTCAATTCAGATTACATCCTCTTTAAAAAGGATGCGGAGAATAAAAAGATACGTTCCGAAGAAGCATCGGCTTCGTTTAAGGGTAAAACAACAAAAACTAAGCGTGACTTCGGAAAGTTGGGTGATGACGATGTTCTTAATCTTTCAACAGAGGAATTTGTTGAATATAAGAACTGGTTAAAAACTCAATAAAGACGGTGGTATGAGGTCGACTGAAAGCGTTTTAGTTTAAAAGGTAGAAAAAAATTAGAAAAACAAAATTATGGCAAATACTATTACAGCTTTCACGCCCGCATACTGGGCGAAGGAAATGCAGGTAGTCTTTTTCAAAGAATGTGTTGCTCTTGGTTTGGCTAATACTGAACTTCGAGATGTGTTGAGTAATGGTGATGTGGTACATAAACCATATCGTTCATACTTGGCAGCACAAACTTATTCAAAGAATACCGACATTTCGACTTTCAATGATTTGACGGCGACAGATGAAACCCTTACGGTTGATACCGCAAAGGTAGTTCCCTTCTACGTTGATGATTTGGATAAAATTCAGAATAAGTGGGATACTGCGTCAAGATTTGCACAAGACTCACAAAAAGTTTTGAACAATGTTCTTGACCAGGCGGTTCTTGCGGAATACTCGAACGCACGTACGTTCATTTCATCGCAAGATTTAGGTGGTTCAGGTACTGGTGCTGTGGCAATTACACAAGCCAATATCTCGAATATGTTTGCAGTTGCAGCGAGGAAACTTGAAGCAGCTGATGTTCCAACAAATGATTTAGTGGCGGTCGTGGGTCCAAGACTCATGGAGACACTTAAACTCTATGTTGGAGGTAGAGAAACTGGTTTCGGAGAAACCGTTTCGGACAATGGAAAGATAGCACGAAGATTTGGATTTGATATTTATCAGTCCAATAACATTCCATTTTCAGCATTGATTACCTATGGTGCGACAACGAATAATCCATCAAACTTGGATACATTTACACTTAACGGTGTTGTATTCACGTTTGTGAGTTCGATTGGTTCAACAGCAGGTAATATCCTCATTGAGACCAATGCGACTGATACGATGACAAACTTGGTAAATGAGATTAACGATGCGACAGCAAATGCAGCAAAGCGTATTGCTATCTCATCGTCTGATAGGAAGAAATTGAGAAAAATGGGTGTGGTTGCAACAAATTCAACGACAACCTTTACTCTCACTGGTTACGGAGATGTAGCATTGGCAGAATCAGCATCGAACTTTGCGATTACGAACAACATTCAATACCCTGTCTTTATGATGAGAGGTGCTATTGACTTGCTTGTTCAGAAATCACCGAGTGTTGAATTTCGTGTAGCAGAAAAGAGACTTGGACGTTATGTCTATCCTTGGATGCTTTATGGAAAGAAAACATTTGATTCGATGAAGGATGCAATGACCTACTGCAAGGTAGATACGAGTTCTTGGGTTTAGTTCTTTAAACCTTTAGGGTTGGCGGTTAAACCCTATTTAGGTGGACACATATAGTCGTGAGAATTGGGTAAGAGTCTTATCTAATTTAAGAACTCTCTATAAGGTGGTAGGAGACAAACAAAAATGGCAAAATTATTTAATAGAGCATTACAGATTGCGGGAGAAACGAAAACAGTTGGTGGAGTTACCGTCACTGTAATAAACTTCGATGCTTCTGGAAACGCTACCGAGATAACTGGTGCAACAATTCCTACTGATGGTTCAGCGGGATTTGCAGTTGGTTGTACTTGGGTTGATAGCGATGGAGGAGCAGGAACAACTTATTATGTGAATGAGGGTTCTACAACTTCTTGTGATTTCAATGTACTTGGTACTGGAGCACAAGGAGCAACTGGATACACAGGTTACACTGGTTACACTGGTCCTACTGGAGATACTGGAGCCGCAAGTACCGTAACAGGTCCAACAGGATATACGGGATATACTGGCTACACAGGTTACACTGGTTACACTGGAGCACAGGGAGCAGCTGGTCCTCAAGGAGCGATTGGGGCAACTGGATATACTGGATACACTGGTGCAGCTTCAACCGTTACTGGTCCTACTGGATACACTGGGTACACTGGTTACACAGGAGCTGCTGGTGCAGCAAGTACGGTTACGGGTCCTACGGGTTATACGGGCTATACAGGTCCAACTGGGTACACAGGTTACACTGGATACACAGGAGCTGCAGCATCGTTTACAGGAACAAATCTTATATTTTCTGATACCACACTTACTGTAACTGGTACGTGTCCAACTGGAGGAACAATTATCGGATATTATGTTTCTGGAGTTACTGGAAATCCAGCACCTTCTCATTTGTTGCTTTCTAAAACAAATGATGTTCTTACGGGAACGGTATCGGTAGCACCAGGTACAGGCGAAGATGTGCAATTTACGGTAATGATACAAGCGTAGTTCTTTTGGTCTTTGACGGTTTCTACCATAAGTAAACCGTCAAAAATAAAAATATGGCAAATATATATAAAAATATAACTTTAGCTGCACCAACTACAACCACAGTAAGTGCGGGTCCAGCAATATTATCAAAAATTGTAATTAACAAAGCAACAGCAAATGGTGTAATTACGGTTTATGATGGGACCGCAGCACAAAATGTAATAATAGCAACAATTACAAGTCCAGCGACATTACTTGCTAATCAAGTATCACTTGATTTTGGTGATGTATGCACAAATAATGGAATTACTATTGTTACTTCAACGGCAGCACAAGATATAACAGTCGCATATAGACCAGCATAAAAATAAATATGGCAAAATTTTCGGTTGTTTTAATTGCCCGCAACGAGGAAAAGACATTACCAAGACTTCTCGAATCCGTTAAGGGTGTCGATGAAGTTATTGTCGTTGATACGGGTTCTACTGATAAAACAATAGAGGTGGCGAAATCATTTGGAGCAACGGTTTATGAAAATAGGTTTGATATTATCATTGATGAAGAAATGAAATCTAAAATAGATGAACTTGTCGGTGATAATAATATTAAGGTTGGAGATAAGGCATTTAATTTTGCGGAAGCAAGAAATTGGATAGCAGAAAAGGCACGAAATGATATGATTTTTATGCCTGATTGTGATGAGGTAGTTGAATGGGATTTACCAGGAGTAGAAAAGCTACTTGATACGCAAATAGATAGACTAGAATATAACTTTGTATTCTCGTGGGATAATTATGGAAATCCGTTAATACAGTTTATTCATAGCAAATTTTACAATAGAAAGAGATTTAAATGGGTGCGAAACATCCACGAAGTGTTATCGGGAGAAGGAAAGAGTCAATATACCGATAAGATATTTTTAAAACATTATCAAAACCAAGAAACCCAAAGAGGACAATATCTAAAGGGTTTGGCGATTGATTATATTCGTGGTCCTTATGACGACAGAAACTGTCATTATTTTGCACGAGAACTTTTCTATACGGGAAAGTTTAAGGAAGCAATAAAGATGTTTGAACAACATATTAAAAATCATGGTTGGAGAACAGAACAGGGACAATCTTATATTTTTATGGGTGATTGTTATAAAGCGTTAGGAGATAGACAGAAAGCGTTAGAGTGTTATGCAATAGCGTTTACGTATGATATGAACCGCAGGGAAGGATTACTTTCTATGGCGGGGATTAAATATGAAGATAAATTATGGAATGAGGCGGAACGATTATATCGTCACGCATTAGAAATTCCAAAAGGTAATTATTATGCAAATTGGGCACCAAATTATGGACATTATCCGTGGGGACAAATTAGTGTTTGTTTGTTCAATCAAGGAAAAATAGAAGAAGCACGAAAAGCATTATTAGAGGCATTGCGGTTAGACCCTGGAAATCAAGTATATAAGACAAACCTAAGTTTCTTTCCAGAAGAAATACCACAACCACACGTTTCTATAATAATTCCTACACTTGGGAGAGAAGAAGGATTAAAGAAATGTACTGATGCAATAAAAGAAAATGCTGGATATTCAAATTATGATGTCGTTATCTTGAAAGATTCATTTGAAAATAGAAAAGGAGTACCAAAACTTGTTAAGGAAGGAACTGACTCTTGTTCAGGAGAGTTGGTGATGTTTCTTGCTAATGATGTTATTCCTCAACCAAATTTCTTAAAAGAAGCGGTTAATAAAATGTACGAAGCATTTGGAAAAGATATGGATGGACTTGTTGGATTAAATGATATGTACTGGCATGGAGAATTTGCAACTCACTGGTTGGCAAGTAAAAAATTACTTCCCTATTTGGATGGAGAGTTCTTCCATACTGGGTATCATCATAACGGATGTGACAATGAATTAACCGAACGATGTAGAAAAATGGATAAATATGTATGGGCAGAAAAAGCAAAAGTATTACATAATCATCCAATTCGTGCGGATTTCAAAGGAGAAGTTGATGCGGTGTATAAAGTCGCACAACAATTCTATGATGAAGATAGGGCATTACTGAAAAAGCGTTCTGAAGAAATTGGATTTGAATTACGGGAAAACTTTATTCAACCTCATATTAAACTATCTGCGGTCATTCCATTTAAGGATAATCTACAGATGACACGGGATATGGTTGAAAGTCTGGTAAAGAATACTCCAAGTTTGGGACAAATTATTCTTATTGATGACGGTTCAAAAGAGGATTTCACTCCTCACTTGAAAGAATTAGAACGACATCATATTCCCATAGTATTCAATTCTATCAATGGAGGAGGATTGATAAAAGCATGGAATCTGGGTGCGTCACTTGCAACACTTCCATATATAGCAATTTGTAATAACGATATTCTATTTTCTCCAAATTGGGACCAACCACTTATCAATTCATTAAATGATGAAGTATGGATGGTTTCTCCATATCATACATACGGACAATTACCAACTGACTTTCCGAATGGGATAGGAAGAAAATCAAATATAGATGGGAATATAACTGGACTTCCATATATTGGTTCGTGTTTTATGTTAAAAAAAGAAACGTGGAATAGAGTTGGACCAATAGATGAACGACTAAAAATTTGGTGTGGTGATAACTTTATTTATGAAATGTTAAGGATAGATTTTGAGAAAGAAGTAAAAGAAATAAAAGAATCATACATTCATCATTTTGGTAGAGTTACAAGTGGAGAACTTCCTAGTGAAATATTAGAACAGGATAAAAAAACATTTGAAGAAATACGAAAAGAAAGAAATTGGGGAGGAAGAAAGAAATATTGTTATACAATACCACCGATTGACTTGCGGTTAAAACTTCCTATCAAAGACTTACATAAACTAAAAGTTCTTAATGTAGGAGTAGGAGATATGGGGTCTGGAATAGCACGACAACTTCCTTATCTTAACTTTGGACGATTAGACCATATTGATATTCATCAACCATATATTGATGAAGGGAAAAAAGCCGATTGGTTATGTAAAGATGTTAATTTTACTCTTGCCGATTTAGATGGATATGACTTCTCTGGATATGATTTCGTAATGATATTTGATGTTTTAGAACATCTGGAAAAAGAGAAATCTATAAAGGTAATTGAGACATTGAAAAAAGCATTTATCTTTATTCCGTTAGAAAAAGAGTTTAGAGAGAATCATTTTCATGCGGATAGTCAAGACCACAAGAGTCTATGGGTTGAACAAGACTTTAGAAGTCGAGGATATAAGACAACCTTATTGCGTAACTTTCATTCAGATGAAAAGAATCGGTGGGACGCACTCTGGTGTATAAAATACTAATATGCCATCATCTTATCCACATTCAATACTTAATATATTACAGACAATAGCAACACTTCAACCAACGAGTGTTCTTGATGTTGGATTTGGGAGAGGAAAATACGGATTTCTTATAAAAGAATATATGCCAGGAGTAATAGTAGACGGTTTAGAGGTATATAAACCGTATATTACAAAATTACAAGAGGAGATTTATAGGAATATCTACATTGATAATATATTAACTGCGGATGTTGATAAGTATGATTTATATCTTTTAATAGATGTAATAGAACATTGGGAAAAAGATGAAGTCTATCCACTATTAAATAGATTATTGGAAAAAGGAAATATCCTAATCTCAACACCAAGTAAATTTATAGAACAAGACCCCGTAAATGGAAATGAATGGGAACGACATAAAACTTTCTGGTGTGATGCGGATTTCAAAGATTATAACCATATCATAACACCAAATGAATTAAGTCTCATAATAACATTATATGCCAAGTCTCACTAATATATCAAAAACTTCATCAAGTCTAACGAATATTTCAAAGAATTTATCTGCGATAGATAGAGGATTATATTTTTTGTTACAGGAATCATTATCTTATTTATTACAGGAAAATGGAGATAGAATAGTTTTAGAACAATCAAGCGGATATAAAAATAGGTCGGGTTTAACAAATTTACAAAAGATATAATATGGCAGATGCAAAAATTTCGGATTTGACATCATTGAGCCCAGTCGCAGATAACGACCTTATTGTTGTTGTTGATGTTTCTGATACATCAATGGCAGCGTCAGGTACCACAAAAAAAGCATTAAAAACAGAACTCATTGGTGCTACTGGATACACAGGTTACACAGGTTACACTGGGTATACGGGCTACACAGGTTATACTGGATACACTGGTCCCACTGGTTACACTGGTTACACGGGACCAACTGGTTACACTGGTTATACAGGTCCGACAGGATACACTGGACCATCAGTTACAGGACCAACGGGCTACACAGGATATACTGGTTCTCAAGGAGATATTGGTGCAACGGGATACACGGGATATACAGGACCTCAAGGGATACAAGGTGCTACGGGATATACTGGCTACACTGGATACACAGGTCCCACAGGTTACACAGGATACACTGGTGCAACTTCAACTGTAACTGGTCCTACTGGATACACAGGATACACAGGATATACAGGAGCCGCTTCTACGGTTACAGGACCTACTGGTTACACTGGATACACAGGACCAGCGAGTACGGTAACTGGACCGACAGGTTACACAGGTTACACTGGTTATACAGGTGCATCATCAACAGTAACTGGTCCAACTGGTTATACTGGCTATACTGGTTACACTGGAGCAACAAGCACAGTTACAGGTCCTACTGGGTACACAGGTTATACAGGAGCAGCATCAACTGTTACTGGACCAACTGGATATACTGGGTACACTGGATATACGGGTGCTGCCTCAACAGTTACAGGTCCTACTGGATACACTGGATATACGGGATACACTGGAGCCGCAAGTACCGTAACTGGACCTACTGGCTACACAGGTTATACAGGATATACAGGTGCTGCAAGTACGGTCACGGGTCCAACTGGGTATACGGGTTATACGGGTTATACTGGAGCTTCATCAACTGTTACTGGCCCAACAGGATATACTGGATACACAGGACCAGCTTCAACAGTCACTGGTCCAACAGGATATACTGGCTACACAGGTTACACAGGAGCCGCATCAACGGTAACTGGTCCTACTGGTTATACAGGATATACAGGACCAGCTTCAACAGTCACTGGTCCTACAGGCTATACGGGATACACTGGATATACTGGAGCCGCCTCTACGGTTACTGGACCTACAGGCTATACAGGCTATACAGGATATACAGGTGCTGCGTCAACAGTAACTGGTCCTACTGGCTACACGGGTTATACAGGTTATACAGGAGCAGCGAGCACTGTCACTGGTCCAACTGGATATACTGGTTATACAGGAGCAGCAAGTACAGTAACTGGTCCAACTGGATATACTGGTTACACGGGATACACCGGTCCTCAACCAGCTTATGGAACTCGAGTAAACGGAACTACTGACTCAGCTACTCCAACCCCGAACGCTGACACGACTGACCTTTACGACTTGACTGCTTTGGCTCAAGCCGCCACTTTTGGTGCACCAACTGGTACTCCAGTGAATGCTCAAAAACTTATTATTCGAATAAAAGATAATGGAATCGCTCGGTCACTTTCTTGGAATGCAATTTATGTAGCTGGTGGAGTTGTTTTACCAACAACAACTGTGATAAGTAAAATTCTTCATGTTGGTTTTATTTATAATACAGCTAATTCACTTAATAAATGGATGTGTGTGGCATCAGCACAAGAAACATAAAAATATATGAGAACTTATGCAACTTGGAATCCATCAGATAAATCAGCCGGGGTAACTCTCTCTGGTGGTAATTTAACTGCGGCAGTTAGTATAACTCCGGGTGCGGTACGTTCTACTATTGGAAAATCAAGTGGAAAATGGTATTGGGAAATGACCGTAGGTTCAGTTGATGGAGCTGGAAATCCTCTTTTAAGTGGTATTGGTCTTTCTACTGCTGATATAAATAGTAGTAATCCTTATCCGGGGAGTGATGCCAATGGGTATGGGTATTATGGGGCAAATGGTCAGAAATATAATAATGGTTCAGGGGCTGCTTATGGAGCAACATATACTACAAATGATGTTATTGGATTTGCTCTTGATATGGGTGCTGGCACTATTACTTTCTATAAAAATGGTGTTTCTCAGGGTACAGCCTTTACTTCTTTGAGTGGAACGTTTTTTGCACTGGTGGGTGGAACATATGGAGCGAGTGTAAGTGGAACTTATAATTTTGGTGCGACAACCTTTGCTCAATCTGTCCCAAGTGGTTTTAATCCCGGACTATATGATGATACAAATTCAAACTTTTTAATGTTTATGTAAAAATTATGGAATCATTATTAACACCATCAAACATTATATTCGTGATAGGAGTAGTATAACATGGAACAAGACCACGATAAAATAATACGGTTAGAAGAAAAGATAGATGCTGCTACAAAAGTAATAGATGAAATTAAAAATAATCATTTAGTTCATCTTTCTAATGATGTGAAAGAACTTTCAAAGAGTATAGGAAATATAAATGTGAAATTAGGAATGTGGTCTGGGGGAATAGTTGTCGTAATATGGATTTTAGAAAGATTTATAAAATAGTCGAAAATAAAATAAAATAAAAATATGCAGTTTAGCGACACAACAAATAAAAATGGGATAGTCGAGGAAATAGACTTCATTGTTGGAAGTGATGTAAATGAATATCCATTAGCACAAAAAGCGAGAAACGTGAATCGTTGGTTTGATAGGGTAGTAACACTCATTCTTAAGGCGGATGGAAAATGGAATTGGGATGATGCAAATTATTCTGATTTACCAATAGGAACATTAGATTTAGTAGCAAATCAACAGAATTATTCAATTAGTGGAAATGAATTATTGAAATTATTGAAGGTAGAATGTGCACAATCAGATGGCACATTTGTTCCTCTTTATCAGATAGACATAAGAGAGAATAAGAATGAAGCGATGAGTGAGTTATTAAAGACAGCTGGAATACCACAATTTTTTGACTTAATTAATAACACGTTTATTCTCTATCCAAAACCAAACTATTCATATACAAACGGATTTAAGGTTTATTATCAAAGGATACCTGACTATTTTACCGCAGCAGATACCACACAGGTTCCGGGATTTGCAGAACCATATCATAGGATTCTTTCGTATGGTGCAGCATTGGATTTTGCTATCTCAAAAAATATGACGGGAAGGATTCCGTTGTTAAGAGAGGAAATAGCAAAATTAGAACAAGGATTAATTGAACATTATTCATCACGAAATCCAGATATAAAGAATAAAATGACACTACGAAGCGAAGATTATGGATGCGAGGACTACGAGGGAGAACGTAGTGTAGATTGGAGCTCATAATATGACAAAAGATAATTCATTTGAAATAAACTTAAAAGATTTTAATCAGGGATATTCTCCATTGGCATATTTAGATTCACTTACCCAAAAAGGAAATTCTGGTAATGCCTCTGTAATGGTAAATGCAGATATTCTAAATGGAAATCTTACACAAGGACCAGGACTAGCTAGTTTAACCGCAGGAACACAAGTAGGAGCAATTACTGAACTTGTTAATTACATATTAGATATACCAACATCTGATAGTGTTACCTTTGGAATTGGACCAACAAAATTATTTAAGATAACTCCAACCGCAGTTACTAATGATGGAACATTTCCACACACGATAACTAACGCAACTGATGGAGAAAGTGTTGCTTATTTTAATGGTAATCTTTATTACTTTTACAATAAATCAAGTGGAGGAGATATTGGTAAATACGATTTAACTTCTACATTCGATGATGATTGGGGTAGTAGCGTACCTACGGGAGCAGGTGCATTACAAAAAGCAGCACACCCAGTAGCGGTTAAAGAAGATTTAATGTTATTTGGAAATGGAAGATATGTCGGGAAGTTTACCAATAGTACCACTACTATAGATGTAGATAAACTTGATTTTGGAGTAAATTATGAAGTCTCTGATATAGTATTCTTTGGAAACTTTTGGTATATCGGAGTAAATGGTGGAATAACAGGAACAAATCGTTCAGTAGGACAAGTATATCTTTATGATGGAGCGGCACTCGGAAGTTTACTAGCAGATGAAACTGGAATTGGGGTACAGAAGATAGGATTTTTAACTGTATTAAATGGAGTAGTATTTCTTGCATATCAGGACCTAACCAACACAAATGGATATCACATCGGATATATTTTAGGAAGACAAATAAAACGACTAGCAAGCTTTAGTGGCGGTTTACCTAACTTTGCACAAAAGACTTTATATCAATCAACTATTCTTTTCGTGGCAGGTGCAAGTTTGTGGAGTGTAGGAGCAACATCACCAGACTTACCAAATCAGATTTCACAGATAGCAGATGGTGGTTACGCAACATTGGGTGCATTAGCAGCACCATTTGGAACACCTATGGTTGCTTCAACTGATGGTGCAACTAATTTTAAGTTAGCAAAGTTTAGTGGATACGATACTACTTCATCGTGGAAGTCTATAATTATTCCTACAAGTTCTGGAAGAAATCGTGGATATATTGATGACGTGACGGTTTATACCAATTCTCTTGGTGCAAGCGCTGGAGCAACTCTTACTATTGAAGCAGACCAAGGAACTAGAACAAGTAATTCAAAAACTATTTCAACTTCTGGAAAAATGAGACATCTCTTCGACTCTTTTGGCTTAGGAGATAACTTTGATATACGAGTATGTATAGATTTCTCGTCTGGGAATAGTGTTAATCCAGTCAAAATACGAAATATCGTAGTGCGTGGACATTATACAGAGTCATAAAATGAAAGATTTAACACCCAACGATTACAAAGTAATAGCGTTCAAAGATAAAATACTTACCTTTGATGCAGAATCAGACCCATCAAATGGGTTTGGAAGTCGTGTCGGTGGGTTAGGAGGAACTCAAACACAAGCCGTATCAAAAGCAATCAATGATGCGGGTAATTTAATTACTGATATAATCAATGCACGTTTAGATACCGAAGCAAAAACAATTCTTGACTCATTTAGTTTTGGAGTAAGTGGTGCAATTCAAATTGGAACCTATGTAAATGGAGTAACTGGAGACATTAAAATAAGTCCATCTGGAATAATTGCACGAAATACTTCAGGTGCAAATACAATTACAGTAAATGGAACTACTGGAGATGTTACTCTTATTGGAACTATAACTGCTTCTGCTGGGTCTATTGGTGGTTGGGTAGTACAACCCACCTATTTATATTATGACGGTGCAACAGATGCTACATCAGCTGGAATGGCGTCACTAGACTATCCATTTTATGCTGGTGCAAAATATGCAAATAGAGCAACCGCACCATTCAGAGTAACACCAGCAGGAGCGTTAACCGCATCATCAGCAACAATAACTGGTGCATTAACAACTGCGGCTGGTTCTTCTATCAACGGAACTTATTTGACATCCGCATCAGTTACTGGAACTGCAATAGCAAGTGCTACTATTACTGCTACTAATATTGTGAACGCAACAATTACTGCCACTCAAATTGCTAATAATACTATCACAGCGACACAGATAGCGAACTCAACTATAACGGCTAGTCAGATTGCTGCACTTACTATTACCGCTGCTGAAATAGCAAACCTTACGATTACGAGTGGGAAGATAAATGATGTAGCGGTTGACAAACTTACGGCTGGTACTATCACTTCAAAGGCAGTTACTTTGGCAGTGAGTGATGGTACGGGTGATGTTTATTTCAATGCAGGAAAAACGGATTTTGACAATACACAATCTGGTTTCATTCTTGGAATAGACGATAGTGATGGAAATAAAGCGAAATTTTATATTGGAAGTTCTACAAGTTATTTTAACTGGGATGGAAGTGCGGCAACTTTTTCAGGTACACTTTCTGCTGCTTCAGGAACATTGGGTGCAATATCAATCGGAACAAATGCGTGGAATGTAGATTCGTCTGGAAATATGTGGTGGGGAAATACGGGGGGTGGTTTTAGTGGTGCGTTTAATGGAATAGATAGTAACGGAGCAACAACACTAGAATCACTAAATACTCACGCACATCTTGGACTTAAATATTCATTTACCGCAGGAGAAAATTTAACCGCAACTAATGCAGTACGATTAGGATATTCAACTGCTATTGAACATACTTACGCCAAAGATACAACTGATACAACTTCGTGGCAAATTGCCCAAGTAAATGGATTGGTTATAAATGTAAAATATACTGCACAGGCAGTTAGATTTAGTTCAGTAGAAACAATAAAGGCAGTTACATTAAACTCAGCCTTTGATACAGGAGGAAATTATAAAAAACCATCAGTGAAAGTTGGAATTATGGCAGATTCAGGTGGTAATCCATCAGGGACATTTCTCGCTGATACTGGATATACAGAATTTGGAACTGGAAATGTAGCTGGAGTAAAAACATGGACACTAACTTCTCCATATACTACGACAGCGAATACAACTTACTGGATAGTTCTAGCGATAGAAGAAAGTGGAACACCTGGTGTATATGTAGTTGGTTCTGGAACTGATAACGGAACAGCATCAATGAATTTGAGATATGATAATGCGTATAATTATTCATCAACTTATGTAATGAAATATAAGAATACAGATGCAGACTCATGGACAGATGGTGGGGTATTACGAAATCTATATTTTTCAGTAGTGATTAACGAAACAGTTGGTTCACTATATAAAGCCGATGCTACCACACAAGCAATAGCAGACCACTATCTTGGTTTTGTAGAATCTACAATTACCGCAGGAACTACTGGAAATGTAAAGATAGCAACACAAGGAATATATAATCGCGGTTCATTAACTGCGGGTTCGGTTTATTATCTTTCAGATACTGCTGGGGCAATAGGAACTTCTGCTGGTACGATAAGTAAAAAATTAGGTATTGCATTAAGTACTACCAATCTATATCTATATTAAACTCGTAAAAAGTCAAAAAAAATGTTAAAATAAAACAATATGGCAAACTATACATGGTCTTCGTCGTTAAATCTAAATACACTTCAACCAGGTGATATTCTTACATTACCGAGTGGGGCACAATCTCGTAAAACAGCAACTGGATTTGAGACGGTCCAATCTAATCAACCGCAACCCACAATAAATCCTACTACAAATCAACCTACTAATATGGTAAATGTGAGCCCAGAAGTATATAAACAGGTACAAGATACTACCACAAAAACTAATGCGTTATTAGGTACAAATATTAATGCAACACCAACTCCACCACCAGTCCCAGTAGAAAAGGTAGAACCAACAGTTGGCGGTTCAACCCCAGATGTTACTAAAGGAGTAACCGACACTACTGCACAATATTTTACTGGATTACAGACACAGATAGATGCACTTACCAAACAGGTTCAAGATGCAAATAAAAAACAATTAGATTTGATAAACCAACAAAAAGCAGATGCACAAACAAAGATAGATGAATATAAAACCAAAATGGAAGATACGTTGGGAAATGTACAAGACCTTACCCAACCATTTCAACAGCAATTAGAATCAACCGAACGAGAACGATTAAAGGTAGAAGAAAACTATTTTGCAAATCAAAACTCTATTGCAGAACTCAATACCCTATTAACCGATTCATTAAATGCAGTGAATGAAGCAAAAGGAGTTACTGGATTATCGGCAATTAGAACCCCTACAATAAACAAGATTAAAGAGGATTATGATGCTAGGGCAGGTATATTACAAGCTGTCATGTCGGCTCGTAATAATCAAATTTCAGTTGCTACAAATCTTATAGATAGAAGTATTAACGCTATTACAAATGATAGAAAATCACAACTTGGATATTATGAAAATGTATTGAGTTATTATGACTCATTACGAACCACAGAAGGAAATAAACTTATCACATTAAATAAAGATGAAAAAGATTATGTCAATGCACAGATAAATTTGATACAAAATAAACTAGATGAATCACAAAAGACGGCTAATTATATTAAAGATTTAATGATAAATCCAAATACTGCAAATGCACTTGAAAGAGCGGGGGTTACATTAAACGATACGGTTTATGAAATCAATCAGAAACTAGCGAAAGATGCCTATATACAGGAAGTAAAGGATATAAACAATAAACAACAGTCAGAGGGATTAGTTTCAATTACTCCACAGCAAGTTGCGTCTAAACCAGTAGATGAGGTGTCAGAGCAAACTGATAGTGCTGGTAATAAGACATACTGGTGGAATCCTAAGGTTGCTACTAATAAGATAAAATTAGCACTAGATATAGCACAGGAAAATAGATTGGCAGCTGAAAAAACTGGTACATTAGATATATTGGATGTAGCACGATATAATGACCTATATCCTAATGCTGGAGTTATTATCGGTGATACAAAAGCAATAGCAAATTCTAAAGTTATTAATTCACAGAAACCAGAAAATATTGTAAGACCACCAATCGAAGCAGCAAAAGCAGCAGGAGATAAATACGAAACTGTAATAAAAGATATTGATGCAAATGCTGGTGGACTATTCTCTACACCAGAATTAAAAACCACAGCTAAAAATATAGCAAAAGAAGTATACAAAATTCAAGAAACAAAACCACTTCCAGGTACAATAAAAAAACAGGGAGAATTTGTAATTAGTGGGAATGTGCAAACAGGAGTAGCAAATAAATTTATCAACTCTATATCAAACTATCTATTTGGTAATAAATAAGTATGTCATATCTATCGAACCTAAATCAAAATAAGACAAGTGGTTCATATTTATCATCTTTATCGAATAAACCAAAATCTCAAAATGTTGATTTATCTACACTAGAAGGGTTAGTACAAACAGCACGAGAAGCTGGTTTACAAAATGAAGTAGAGAAAATAGTTGATACTACACCAAAACTCTCTTTCTTACAAAGAGTAGGTAAATTAGTAGGTTCATTAAATCCAGCTGAAGCTATTTTAACTGGAACAGAAAAAGGATTTGGTGCTGGATTAGTTAAATATGGAACTGGAATAGCACAGGGTATTGGTTCTGCAATAACTGGAACTGATTATGAAGGAGAAAGACGTTATTTTTCTGATGTTGCAGAAAAACTAGGAGTTGAAAATGGTATAGCAAAGTGGGGAGTTGGATTTGCTGGAGATGTTTTATTAGACCCATCTACTTATTTTGGTGGTGCTATCGCAAAAGGAGTTATTGGCGCAACAAAGGGTGCAACAAATATTGCATTGAAAACAGTTGGAAAAGTAGCACCAGAGGTTGAAACTGGACTTCGATTAACAGGAACTGGACTACAAGACGCACTTGGAAGGGCTTTTCAATATGGTTACAAAACAACAAAAGGAACAGTTGATGATGTAATGAAATTCTTATCTAAAGAACAACAAGCAAAATTAGGACTAGCCGCATCAAACTTGGATAGATTAGGAACTGGAGTTCTTTCTCAATCACAGAGAGAAGAACTTGCACTTAAAATGATAGCTGGGAAAAGAGCTGAATTTACTGCACGGGAAGCAGGAAAGACTATAGGAGAAGCGGGAACTATAGCAAAAGAAACCGCATTACAAGGAACGACACCGGAAGTTGCAAAAGTAATTGAGCAACAATCAGCACGTTCCCAAAAATTTGCAGAAACTATTACCGAAAATCCATACGAAACATATTTTCCTTTTATTAAAAAAGACAAAGTTGACAAGTTTATAAACGAAACAAGAGGAATACGAGTAGGAAGTGAAGGATATAGGAAACAATTTAAGAACCTACTTTCGAACGAGAATTTAGAACTTGACCCAGCAAAAGCATTTTTCACAAGAGAAAGTCAAATAGTTTCTGATAAAATGACAAGAGATTTCTTAGAGGGTTTTGTTGGTAAATATGGAAAACCATTAAACGCATTTACAAATTCAGATGAAGCCGCAAGGGCTGGGTATCAAATTATAAGAGAAAAAGGAATATTTGGAAAAGAAATTGGATACTTAAATAAATATGATTCTGCATTAATACGAGATAGTATAAATCCAGAGTTTCAAACAATAAACATTCTTGCAAAGGCAACTGGATTTGATGCACTTACCTCATTGTTTAAGAGGTCAGTTACCGGTTTATTTGCACCATTCCATATTCGTAATTATATGTCTGGGATTATACAAAATTTTGAAGTACTTGGTAAAGACTCATTAAATCCTAAAAATATTGCAATAGGACAAAAAATTGCGTATTTAATGGGAAAAGGAGAAAAGATACCGTCTGGGATAATTGAAGTTGGAGGAAAAACACATAAGTTTAGTGATATAATGAAGCCATTTGTTGATAGATTTTCTGGAGATACATTTTATAATGCTGATTTCGATTTTGCACTTAAAAAAGGAAGTGAATTACAAAAAGTAGGAAAAGTATTTTCAAAAGAACGTGTAAAAGAAACAGTAAAAACATTAGGACTTGGACAAGAAGCAATACCGTTTAAGGTTGGTAGGGCAATTGGACAGTTTATAGAACACCAGCAAAAAGCAACTGCATATATTACCGCACTAGAACAAGGGAAGGGAATTGACGATGCGTTACGAATAGCGGAGAAAGCAGGATTTGATTATCGAGCACTTACAAGATTTGAAAGTCAGATATTAAGGCGGTTAATTCCTTTCTATTCATTTGCTCGTAAAAACATAGAACTTCAACTTAAAACTCTTGGAGAAAATCCACAGAGAATAAATCAGGTATTACGATTCTTTGGAAGTATGGGAGACACATTAAGT
>JAKALG010000042.1 GCA_021813235.1 bacterium | reverse complement strand
AAATATAAAACATATCCTAAAATAATAAAGATAATACAGTTTAATAAAATTAAAATAGATTGAGAAGTAATTAGTCCTATACACATCATTAAAAGAAAAATCCAATCACTTACTTCTCTTTTCCTTATATCCTGAATTGAAGCAATCACTAATAAAATAAATCCTAGTAGAAATATTAATCCAAACATTTTAATCCGCGATATAACCTACTAGTTCACCTAAACATCTTTTGCAACCTTTACAATATAATAATTGATTAATTCTCTTTCCATCTATTTGTAAATACAATTGATAATTCTTACCATCGCACTTACCGCAACCTATCTTTATTTTTTCCATTTTAATATTATTTCCTTACCTTACTATACGCAATCTCACTATACTTGAAAGCACCACAATGCAAAGCAGCTTATGTTTTTTTCAAGCTTGAAACTTGACCATGATATTTTGAAAGCCTTACCTTTCCACTCTGTTTATTATCGGACAATACTTCATTGAACACGAGATTACAATACCAAACATTTTTATCATTCCTTTCGGAGTGAACATGAAAGCCACAATAAACCTTAAATTAGTTGACTCCAATACACAACATCTCTCCAATCTACTCCTTACTAAACTAAATTATAAATGACTTTTAATAGTCATTAAACATGAAGGCATATTAGTTTTTATATCTTGCCCTTTGAATCTTAAAACCTTCCATCCTTGAGATTTTAAGAAAGCATCTCTCTTTCTATCATGAGCGTTCATAAGTTTATGCCAAGCTTCTCCATCACATTCAATAATTAAATTCTTGGAAGGGATTGCAAAGTCAGCAATATAACCATACTTACTTCTTATTGGAAATTGTTGTACAGCTTCTATTCCTTCTTTTGCAAGAGCCTCTTCCATTAATAATTCAATATCTGTTTTATGTAATCCTCTCACTTTAATACCTTGTACTCTGTAACTGTAAATCTTCCATACTCTGGACGATGGTCTCCTACTCCTTTATATTTTCCAGCCATCTCTAAAATTTCTTTTAGTGTAGTTGGATTAATCATCGGGTCAGCAATGTCTATTTCAAATTCACAAGACCATTGTTTAAACTTAGGACGCCATGACATAACTCTTGAACGAGCTATCACTACTGGTTCAGAATGTATCTCATAATTCTTTTGGTCTAAAACTATTTCCTGAGGTTCTATAAATACTCCTGCCTTGATATAATCTTTGTAAGTTTTCTTTCCAGATATTTTAAAATCAGTTGCTGCTTTAACCATTGAGGCTTTGAAATGTGTAGAAGGCAAACATAACTTTCCTTGTTCAGTTCTATATGTTTTCTTTTCCGCTTCTTCTTCAGGCACATAAACTTTCTTTCCTCTTTGACTCGCTGAACTATTTTGAGATGTATCGATAAACTTATTCATTAAGAGTGGTGCCGTTCCGTTTACTTTCACTTTAACTTTTACCATACCTTATTTGTCACCTCCTTTTAACTTTTGAATAGAAACATAATCTCCCTCGATGATTGTAGATTTTGCTGGAATGGTTACAAGCTTTTGATTTGCTTTCTTTGCTTTCCAAACTTTCTGAATAATTCTTTCAGTCATCTTATCTCTAATATTAATTACTATTTATATCTTTCTATACAAAAACAAAAGACTTAAATAAAGACTACTATTAGTTAATATATGCCAGAAGATAGTAGTGGTTCTAATTCCCGCTTCAACGCCGCGATTGCACAAATGGAAAGGATTGATTCTTTACAAAGAGCAATGAACGCTGCAAGATTTAATAAGTTTTTAGTTAATGAAGAAACTATGACTTACAACTATCAAGTGACTATATCTTCAATAAAGGGGTTGTATCAAGAGATAAGTAAAAAACTATCTGATAAAGAAAAAAAAGAATTTAACAGGAAACTAAAAAAGGTTGAATATCTATTGAGTAAATATCCGCCAGTTGTCTCAATAAATAAAGGTAGACTCAATCAATTACAAACAGTTATAGATTCTGTTGCTTCTAAAATATTTGAAGAAGAGTTAGATAATCTTGAAGAATATATAAGGAATCTTGCAGATTCACATGGATATAACTCTCCAGACGATGATGACGACGAGGGTCTTTAATGATAGTAACTGATTTAGAATATGGATTAGAAACAAAACTAGTTAAGAAATTAGATGCGATGATATTAAGGTGTACCCAAGATAATCCTAAGAAAGATGCTGTCCTGATAAATGAAGGAGCAGAAGGAGAAGGAAAGAGTTCGAGTTCATGGGCTGAAGCTTATTATATTAAATATAAAACAAATAGAGAAGCACATATATTCTTTAGATTAGAGCCCATGATTGAATTTGCTAAGACTAATAAAGATAAGATAATAGTATGGGATGAACCTTCATTAGATGCTTTAAGCACAGATGCTTTAACTAAACTAAGTAAAAATATGACTCGGTTATTAATGACAGTTAGAAAGAATAGACATTTCTTTATATTTAATTTAACTAAGTTTTGGAAATTCCCAGAGTATTTAGTTGTTGATAGATGTTTAGGGTTTATTCATATGTATTCTAAAAATGAAACTATTCCTGGAAGATTTGTTTACATAAGAAAGAAAAATCTAGAGCAGTTATGGAAGGATTATCATTCTGGAAAACAAAGAACTTATAGAAAACATAAAGCTTTTTTTGGTTCATTTCCTATGATGGAAGATAAGTTCGACAAGATGGGCTTCTTTGTTTCTGGTAAACCTAATGCAACTTTAGAAGATTATGAAAGAGAAAAGGATATTGCTATCAATTCTATTGGAGACAAAGTTGAATCCAAAGATAAAGAAGAATTAAAAGAATTAAAAATGATGATTGGTGGTTTAACTTTTCCAATTAGTAATCAAGCAGAGTTATCAAGACAGTTAGCAAAGAATCAATCCAGTATTCGCACATGGAGAGATAGTTTTAATCAAAAAATTAAAAAAACTTCCCAAAATTCACAAATTGAAGAGTCTAAAAGCTCGGAAAAGCGGCATTATTTAAATATTAATGGGTTAGGGGAAAAGAAAATTATTTTAGAACCTGGTTGGGAATGAATGTCTTTATTTTATTAGGATTACTCCTTCTGATAAGTATTTCTATTGGATTCTATAAGATATTAAGCTCAAAGTTTTAAGCGTTACTATAAAACTATTAGCAAAAACGAAAAGTATAAATACTAGTCATATACTTTATAGTGTAGATGAGAGCACAGATAAACATTTCGTGTGATGTCTATATTTTGGAAGCAGCTAAGAAGATAATCACAGAAAAATACAAAATGAAGATTTCTCAATATATAGAAGAAGTTTTTAAAAACATAATTGAAAAAGAAAATCTAGGGAGAGAATTATAATGCAATCTTTAAAATTAACTTGCAATCTATGTGGTAAGGAATTAAGCATTAATGAAATAACTTCTAAGTCTGGGTTTTTAGGTTTGGGAGAAAATAAAGCAGTGAGTAAAAATACAATAAACTTTAATGGCAAGTATGGAGATTTATGTTCTGATTGTGCTAAAGATTTAGAGGATTTTATTAAATTCAAGAAGGAGAATAAATAATGGACTGGCTAACTGTTATATGGAGTTTTATTATAGGATTTATTATAGGAAAATTCTGGAGTCCACTTTATAGAGCATCTTTTGTTCTAATAGAAGAATTAAATAAAGCTAAATTTAATAACCAACAATTAAATAAGGAGAAGACCATTTAATGCCTACATTACAAGAAATAAATCAAGGAATAGTTGGGGGTGTTTCTGTTGGAAGTGTTGTAAATGTTTTAGGTTGGTTAATTGGAGCAGTTATAGTTATTTGTCTTGCAGTTGGAGGATATTATCTATATTATTTAAATACTAAAATTTATAAGAAAAAGATAACTGTCTTTGAAAGAATAGGAAATTATTTTGACCCAATATTCAGAGATTCAGCTAAACAAGTAAAATTAGGAAAAGGTGGTTTTGAAGTTCTGTATTTGAGGAAAAGTAAGACTTATCGTTTAGCTTATGGTGGTAGAGTTGGAAGAGATACATATTATTTCTTTATAGGCCCTGATGGATATTGGTATAATGGAATGTTAGGTGGAGAAATAACCTCAGATGGAAAAGTTCCAATAGTAACAACTAATCCTAGTATGAGAGCTCAGTATACAGCTTTAGAAAAGACTATAGATTCACTTTATTCAGAAAAAGCTGGTTTCTGGGATAAATATGGAAATTGGATTTTATCAATTGCTTTTGTTCTAATCATAGGTGTTCTTGCCTGGTTAATTTATAAAGAAATAAGCACTATAATGGGAAGCGTTTCAGGATTAATCGATAAAGTAGGTGCATTAACAGATAAAGTAACTCAATTACTGGCAAACACAGAAACAAATCCAAATTCTGGACTTGTAAAGGTAGCATAATGGGATTTTTAGATTTTTTAATATTTTGGAAGAAAAAGAAAGATGATTTTCCTAAAGATGTTCCAAAAGAATTAATTGAAATATTTGAAGAATGTGAAAAGGAGGTAGAAAAATATGGCCGCACAAAAGACGGACACACAATCCTCTGGGAAGTTATCAATAAGCGAAGAGGAAATCAACTCTTTACAACAAGAGAATCAAGCTCTCAAACAGGAGTTCCAGAATCGAGCGTTTCAGGATATTCTCCACAGCAATTCTCAGTTCAGAGCGTTGTTAATCCAGACATTAAACAAGAACCATCAGGAACTATTGGAAGCGATAAACAAACAGACAGAACTGATGAGAAAGGGATTCAACAATCTAGGAGAAAGTATGTCCCAATCTGATAAACAATGAAGAAAATAGATTTATTATTACTCTTTTTAATTCTTCTTCTTTTAGTAGCTTTATTTTTCTATGTACGTCCTAACTCTATTTCTTGTCTAAGTAACCCAATAATATATGGAATAAATAAAGAAGCAGTCAATTTGAATTCTAATTTAATGTGCTATTGTAATACTGTTGGAAAACCTAATTCTCCAATATTTTATTCTACCAATATAAGTTTAATCCATAAATAATTAATTTATTTTATTTTTTATTTATCTTTAATTCATTTATTATTTAATAAATGAACTGCTTGAAAACGATTAATTCTTCCCTATAAATTCTTGTATGGTTTTATGAACAAATCCTTTACTTACGAATTTCTTATTACGTTTTGAATCCCAGTAATATATCTCAGAACATATCTTAGAATAGGTCTTATTGGCTTTATACGCCTCTATAATCGATTCTTTTATATCATTTGGTATATTCTTCCTTCCCCATTTATTTCCTTTATATGAGAGCGTTTTACCTGATTCTTTCTTTATAGCTAGTTTAACTCTGTCTGACTTCTTCTTGCTTTCATCTTCTGCTATCCATCCTAACATCTCAATTAAATTATTTAGCATCATGTCCCTTAGAAATTCAAAGTCTTTAGGTAAATTTAAGTCTTGAATCTGATTTAAGAATTTCTGTCTATAACTCCAAAGCTTACAATTATATGTTTTACAATATTGTAAAAATTCTTTTAATTTAATTCTGTTTCTAAATATTCTATCTAAATCCCAAACATATAAATCAGAAATTTTCTTTTCTTTAATTAATTCTTTTAATTCATTAAATTTATCTCTTTCTTTATTATCTTTCCATGCTGATTGTTTTTCTTCAAATAAGATATATTCATTTCCAGACATAGAAACACAATCATTTAATTGATTCTGTGGATTCTGCTCTTCTGTAGATGTCCTTATATAAACAGCTTTCATTTTTTCCTCTTATGTGTTTTATTCCACTCTTTAGGTTTAATTTCATAATTATATATATGAGAACACTTCTTGGAGCAAGTACAAGCATAATACGGCCTTAGATTTAAATCAGTAGTTCTTGAATTTTTTTTTAATTTTTCTTTAGGTCTATATGGAAATAATCTTTTACATACTCTACATTTCTTCCAAGCGTAAGAACTATAACGTGGATTTAAATATCCATTCGGTTTAATTAATTGTTGATGTATTACCATTCTCTTTTGGATTTAAATAAAAAATAAAAATAATAATAAATTTATTTACGCTACTATTGGCTCCTTTGTTTCCTGTGGAACTTCTGGAACTTCTTTAACTTTTTTCTTATATGTTCCTCTCCATCCAGCAGGGCGGCCACGCTTCTTCTTTACTTCTTGGACTGCGTTATTTTCTTCACTCATCTTTTACCTCCTTTTGATTTTCTGAAATCCCTCTTTGAAAATATTAATTTTACTTTCGGAGATGTAGATTTATCTTTAGCTAACATTAAAGGAATAAAGAATATAGTAAAAATTATCTCTGCTACTACAAATGGAAATAACTGGGTTTCTGGATATATCAAGCTTAATACTACGCCGATAATTGCCATACAAATAAATACATAATTTAATAAAAGACTTACAGATTTATTCATTCTTCCACTCCTATCTTACATAATTTATAATATTCAATTAATTCATATTTAAATAAATTTAATTTAAGGAAACTCATCTGTCTACCTGTCCTCTAATTAATAGATACATAACTAGCCCTGAAACTGCATAAGAAGCAAACGTGGCATAGCCAATTCCTAAAGGATAGTTCAGTAACAAAATAATTGGTTTTACTCCAATCCCGAATACAGAAGCCACAAATATAGAAACTAACAAGGCGATTACTTTTGTTACCCAATCGCCTAAACTTTTTAATCCATTCCAAATATCTTTTAAATCCTTACGGTTCTGTTTTCTTCTCTTCTCTTGTTTCGCTGCATAAAACATTCTTAATCTGAAATCTTGTTCTGCGGTTAATTTACTTCTTTCTTTCATATTAAAACCTCTTGTCCTTTATTGAAATAAATCAAAGGCAGAATTAACTGCTCGTCTGGAATATTGGTGGCAAGAAGAGTTTTTCCATTATCTCGGGCATATACTTGGGAATTCCTTGCCCCA
>JAKALG010000041.1 GCA_021813235.1 bacterium | reverse complement strand
GAGGAAACGAGAGCGACGCGTGTTGTGGCTGCAATTAATGTGAAAGGTGGAAGATCAAGTTGGATAGTACGAGCAGAAGGACCTTTGCCGATGATTATATCTAGGACGCCAGACTCCATGGCAGGGTAGAGTATCTCTTCAACCATTTTGTTGAGTCTATGTATCTCGTCTATAAAGAGAATATCTCCAGAAGCAAGATTAGTGAGAATAGAAGCGAGGTCTCCAACTTTTTCAATAGCTGGTCCAGAAGTTATTTTCATTTGCTTTCCAGTCTCTTTTGCTATCAGATGAGCAAGAGTCGTTTTTCCCAAACCTGGAGGTCCATAAAAGAGGATATGTTCTGGGATATGACCTCTTTCTTCCGCAGCTCGTAAAAGTATTTTAACGTTATCTTTTATGTATTTTTGGCCAATATATTCGTCCCAACGGGTGGGTCTTAGGGTAGTATCTAGAATAGACTCCTCTGTCTTTATTTCGTTTTTAGCTTTATTTTGCATGGTTTTTATGCTTTTAGCTCAAGGTAATTTACTTTAAAATTGTATTATATGCTTGACTTTTTATTCTTTATATGCTATATTTGTTTATATAGCTTCTTATCAACAGGCTATACACAATACTGTCCACATTATAGCATTTGCTTGGTATGGAATATAGTATAATTATTTTGTAGAGGTTTAGGCCTTTTTTGTTTTAAGAAGACACTAATCTCTAAGCAATCAGCCATCGGTTATACAAATTTGCATAGGACGTTTTGGTGCTCTCACGAGTTCCTGGGGCTATCCTTTAATGATTTGTTACTTTTGGGGCTTAGCTCTGAAAGGATTGTTTAGAGATTAGTGTTTTTTTTGTTTTTATTCCTCGTTTAGATCAACGACGCTTTGCACTTCTTCAAAAGAAGTAATACCATTTAGAATTTTTACAATGCCATCTTGGCGCATGGAAAGTATTCCTTGAGCTCGAGCAACTTTTTTTATTTCACGCTCACTTGGATTTTGAGGCATTATTTTTTCTATTGCTTCATCTGTTTTGATTGCTTCAAAGATACCTATTCGTCCGCTGTATCCAGTCATATTACATTTATCACAACCGACAGGAGCAAAAAGTTTTATCGCTGCATCAGGATTTATATTATAATTTGCCAAATTTTTGCCCTCTTCTTTTATACTATCCATTACTAGTTTCATTGTTGCCATTTCTTTTTCTTCTCCAGCTTTTTCTTTCTTACAGAATGGACAAAGTTTGCGGACTAAACGTTGAGCGATAGAAAGAGACAAAGCAGAGACCATGATTTTCGGATTAGCATCAAGGTCTATCAAACGAGGAATGACTCCAGCTGCGTTGTTGGTGTGAAGGGTAGAAAAGACCATGTGTCCAGTCAAAGCTGATTCTATGGCCGTTTTGGCAGTTTCGGAATCACGTATTTCTCCGACCATTATAACGTCTGGATCTTGACGGAGAGCGGAACGCAATCCTTCTAAAAATGTATAGCCTTTTTCATCATTCGTTTGAGTTTGGGTTATGCCTTCTAAGTGGTATTCTATTGGGTCTTCAATGGTTATGATATTTATTTCTGGTGTATATATTTTTCGCAAAAATGCATAAAGAGTCGTTGTTTTTCCGGAACCTGTCGGACCTGTGACCAATATCAAACCATTGGGCTTTTTTATTTCTTCTGCTATCACAGAGAACAAGTAAGGCTCTATCCCAATATCTTCAAGTTTTACTCGGATAGATTTTGGATCAAGAATACGCATAACGATAGCTTCACCATAGGCTCCAGGTATTAGGGAAGTACGGATACTTAATTCTTCATTTCCTTCCATAATACTAAAACGTCCATCTTGAGCCGTCTTGGAAGTTAGTTTCATTCCAGAAAGAAGTTTAATTCTTGAGTTAAGAAGATGGTAAATATTATTTTCAAAAAACATTACGTCGTAGAGTACGCCATCTAAACGAAATCGCAATCGAGCCTGTTCTTTCTCTGGTTCTATATGTATGTCGGAAGCTTTTATGGCGATTGCTCCCGCTAAAATTATTTCAAACATACGAGAAATTTTGTGAATTGGATTTGTTTCTTTTGTTTCTTCTATTAGTTTTTCTATATCTTTAATTGTTTTTATTTCTTTTCCGATTTCTTTTAATACTTCTATAGAAATATCCAAACCTCCTATTTTTGAACTTTCTGCTTGGGAAAGTTCTACGTATCTAGCCCAGACTTTTTCTAAAGAAGCAAGAGAAATCATGTAAAAAGTAGGAGTTAATCCCTCTCTTTCTATTTGATCCTTTAATTTTGCTATGAGTTCTTCTCCTGGAGAACGGATGCCTATAAAAATATTCTTTCCAAAAAGTTTAAAAGGTGCCACTTTTAAATCGCGTGCTTCTTTTTCGGATATAGCTCGCAGGGCTTCATTGTCTACTCCTACTTGAGCTAGATTAATATAAGGAAGTTTATATTTTGATTCTGCGAGTACAGCCACAAGCTCTTCCTCTTCCTGTTTTCGTATTTCATCCAGTTGTTTATTTTGTTTTTCTTCATCAAAGGTTGCCATTTACTTTTTAATAATACAACATTTTCTTATGAATAACCAACTATAAAAATGATATAATCTAGGTGATGGCTAAAGATAGAAAGACATTAGTGCTATTGGACTCCCATGCGATAATACATCGGGCTTATCATGCCTTGCCAGAATTTTTGTCGTCCAAAGGTGAACCAACAGGGGCACTTTATGGGCTTTCCACTATGTTGATGAAAATCATTACAGATTTAAAGCCTGATTATATAGTGGCTTGTTATGACTTGCCTCAAAAAACATTTAGACATGAAGCATATGATGGATATAAAGCGGGCAGAGCCAAAACAGAAGACGCTCTCGTTTTACAGTTAAAAAATTCTAGACAAATTTTTGAAGCCTTTAATGTACCCATTTATGATTCGCCGGGCTTTGAAGCAGATGATGTTTTGGGCACAATAGTCGAGGAATTAAAAAAAGATAAAAATATAAATATTATTATTGCTTCAGGGGATATGGATACAATGCAATTAATAGATGATAAAAAAGTACAAGTATACACTTTAAAGAAAGGAATTAATGACACTATTTTATATGACGAAGAAAAAGTAATAGACAGATTTGGATTTAAGCCAAAACTTTTACCAGATTATAAAGGATTGCGCGGTGACCCCTCAGATAATATCATCGGGATCAAAGGTATTGGGGAGAAAACAGCTACAAATTTAATTATAAATTTTGGAACAATAGAAGAAATATATAAAAAGATAAAAAAAGATGAGAGCTCTTTTATAAAAAGTGGAATTTCTCCTAGGGTGCTGGAATTAATAAAAAATAACGAAGAAGAAGCCTTGTTTTCAAAGACTTTAGCAAAGATTAGAACGGATGCGCCAATAGATTTCAAATTGCCAGAAAAAACTTTTTGGGAAAATGCAGATTTGAAAAAAATTGAGACAACTTTTTCTTTATTTGAGTTTAGAAGCTTGTTTGCAAGATCGAAAAATTTTTTTGCAGGAAAGTTTCCCGAGGGTAATGCTCTCCGTCGTTCGCACTCTATCTTGGAAGGGCAAGATTTATCTGGTCGTAGCGAATACTCCTCCGAGCACAACCCTCAGGAAACTGGCTTGCTTTCCTTAAAGGTGGACGAAAAAAAGTTTCAAGAAGTAGCGATTGCTCTCTGGCTTATAAACTCAGATATAACTAATCCCACACAGGATGATATTTTACATTTTGCTAATACTAATTCTTTTGAAAAAGCCTATGAATATATCTTTAAAAAGCTGAAAGAAAAAGGATTAGAAAAAGTATATGAAGAGATAGAAAAACCAATAATTGGAATAGTCAAAGAGATGCAGGAGTGGGGCATCCTTATAGACAAAGGATATTTTGAAAAATTGTCAAAAGAATATCATGATGAACTAGACAAACTAACTGCTAAAATATATAAAATGGCTGGAACAGAATTTAATATTAATTCTCCGAAGCAAATGGGGGGAGTTCTTTTCGGGAAAATGGGGATGAAATCAAGTAAAAAGAAAAATGCCAGCGGTTCTTTCTCTACAAAAGTTTCTGTCCTGGAAGAATTAGAAGAAGATAATCCGATTATAAAAGAAATTCTTTCTTATCGGGAATTACAAAAATTACTTTCTACTTATGTTGATGTGATTCCAAAAATGGTGGCAGAAGACGGACGTCTACACGCCAAATTTTTACAAAACGGCACGACCACAGGAAGATTTTCTTCTCAAGATCCAAATTTACAAAATCTACCGATCAAAACTGAGCTAGGTAAAAAAATAAGAAATGGTTTTATCGCGGGAAAAGGATGCAAGCTCGTGGCTTTTGATTACAGTCAGATAGAGCTTCGGGTGGCAGCAATGCTTTCAGGGGATAAGAAAATGACAGCAATTTTCCGTGAAGGCAAAGATATTCATGCGGGGGTGGCTTCATTTGTCTTTGGTGTGCCAATAGATAAAGTAGATAGAGAGATGCGTCGCAAAGCGAAAGTGATAAACTTCGGTATTATTTACGGCATGGGTGTTTCAGCTTTACGTAAAAGTTTAGGAGGCACTCGAGAAGAAGCGCAAAAATTTTATGACAATTATTTTAATCAATTTTCTGGCGTGCGAGATTATTTAGAAAGTGTAAAAATTTTTGCGATGAAAAATACTTATACAGAAACTCTTTTTGGTAGACGCAGGTATTTCCCGAATATAAATTCCAGGATTCCGTTTTTGAAAAACATGGCAGAGCGTACAGCCATCAATGCTCCTGTCCAAGGTACTGCTACTGCGGACATAATAAAGCTTGCTATCAGATATGCCGAAGAGGATTTAAAAAAAGCAAAATTGTTAGACAAAGCACATCTCGTTCTCCAAATACATGACGAACTGGTTTATGAGGTAGAAGAAAATGTTTTAGAAGAGGCCTTAAAAATAATAGAAAATGCTATGCAAACGGTCCTAGAGAGGTCATATTTAAAATACAAAACAGACATTCCTTTATTGGTACATTCAGGCTTTGGGAACAACTTTGGGGAAGTTAAATAGTCTTTGTTTGTGTGGTATAATAGAACAATGGAAAAAGAAGGTCTGGAGGAACAAATAAAAGAAAAAAACACTCATAAAAACAAGGTACACCAAATTTTGGCACATTCCTATCTCTTTTATTTCTTGTCTTTTTTAATTGCACTTTTTCTAGATTTTATGTTTCCAATGAAAATTTTTGAGAAAGTTACTATGGCTTCTATCGGTGCCATATTTCTAATTTTTGGTACATTATTGATAATCTGGGCACAGAAATCCTCTCTTAAATTACAAAAAGAAAATATGACGAAAGAAACATTTTTACGTGGACCTTATCGCTATACTAGAAGTCCGACGCATTATGGGCTTTTCTTTTTGATGTTGGGTTTTGGAATTATGGCCAATGCTTTATTTATAATTATTTTTTCCGTAATTTCTTTTTTGATTACTAAATTTGTTTTTATAAAGAAAGAAGAGAAAATTCTCGGAGAAAAATACGGGGCTCCTTATTTAGAATACAAAAGATCAGTCAAACTCTAATATGATTTACCTTTTTTGTGGTGATGATACTAAAAACAAACATAGAGTTTACGAGAAATTCATAAAATCTGTACCAGTCGGCACGGAGACATTTTTTATTGGTAAAAATGATTTTTCTCCTATGGAAGTGGAAAGCTTTTATTCTGGATCAGGATTATTTTTTAGTAAATGTGTAGTCGTCTTTACAAATATTTTTGAGAAGGAAGAGACCCTAGATTTTGTTTCAGAGAAATTGAGTTTAATGGGAGAGTCGGAGAATGATTTCGTTTTTATAGAAGGTAAATTAAACAAACCTGTATTGGATGCTTTTAAAAAAGCTAGAGCGGAACTCAATGTTTTTGAATTACCAAAAGAGAAAAAAGAAAAATATGACAATTTTTTACTAGCTTATGATTTTGAAAAAAGAGACAAGTTAAATTTGTGGATTCATTATAGGCAAGCAATAGACGTCGGTGTCGGGATGGAAGAATTAGTCGGAGTTTTGTTTTGGAAAGCTAAAGATATGCTCCTTCGAAAGAATTTTAGTAAATTTAAAGAAGAAGAATTAAAAAATTTTGCAACTAAACTTTCATATATTCTCCCCGAAGCACGCAAAGAAGGAAAAGACGCTGAAATTGTATTTGAGCAGTTTCTACTTGAAGCTTTTTAAAATTTATAATTTTCGTATTTTTTGACTTCTTTTTTTATAAATGCTTTAATTCTTTTAAATAAAAAGGAGGTTAAAAATGTATAGTTCTTTGCCAAAAATGAGAGGCGTGGAAGGATTCCCATTGGCAATTCTTCTTTATTATATGCTTCTTTATAAAAAGGATTTAAAAATAACCCCAAAAATATTAAGGGATTTTTTGGAATTTATTTGGGGGAGAAAAGAAGAAAAGGATAAAGAAATTAGTTGTTTGGCTAATTGCATAGATATAACAAGCGACGAGATTTTTATAGTTGTTAAAAATAATCCTTTACTTTTTTCTCAAAATGAATCGGGTGTAGTAAGATCAAAATTTTCAGCCGGTTTTTTCCTTTTTAAATCAGATTATAAAAAAATAAAAGATGAACAATGTGATTTTTTTACTTCTGATATTGGAGGGCATGAAAACCTTGAAGAAAAAATAAAATCCTTTTTAAGTCTTTAAGAGAAAACCCAGCAACAAATAGTTGCTGGGTTGTTTTATTGTCCGCCCGCTCGGGATCGAACCGAGGACCTTATCCTTAAAAGGGATCTGCTCTACCAGCTGAGCTACGGGCGGAAACGAGTCAACATATGTGATAATATAGCAAATATGCTGAAAAATCAAGATTTTTTCTAATTTCTCTAGATTAGTCAATGGAAGTGTTATAATGGGAGAACTATGTATTCAGTTAATAAATCACTTTTATATATACTTATTTTCACGATAATAAGTTCTTTTCTTTCTTATACAATTATTATAAAGACTTATGATCGTTTTTTTGAGAAAGGTTATTATGGAGAATAATATTTTTAAATTACACAGTCCTTTTG
>JAKALG010000040.1 GCA_021813235.1 bacterium | reverse complement strand
CTATGGTCGCTCTTTATCGTCCAGGTCCGATGGAATCAATTCCAGAATATATTAAACGCAAACACAACAGAGCTCTTGTAAAATATTTAGACCCACGAATGAAGAAATTTTTAGGTGAATCATATGGGCTTATCGTTTATCAAGACGACCTGCTTTTCTGTGCTATAGAACTCGCTGGATACAACTGGGAAGAAGCCGACAAGTTCCGTAAGGCTGTCGGTAAAAAGATACCGAAAGAAATGGCGGCTCAAAGAGAAAAATTTACTAAAGGCATCATTAGTAATGGACAGACTCCTGCTTTCGCTGAAAAACTTTGGAAACTTTTTGAACCATTTCAAGCTTATGGTTTTAACAAAGCTCATGCAGCTTCTTATGGACGTGTAGCCTATCAGACGGCTTATATGAAAGCCAATTATCCTGTGGAATATATGACAGCTATTTTGACAGCTGAATCAGGTGACGTAGAAAAAATATTTGAAATAATTACAGAATGTAAAAATATGAAAATTCCTGTTCTTCCTCCGAATATCAATGAGAGTTATGGAGGATTTACTGTAATTAGAGATAAAAAAACAAACACTAGTGAAAAAATTCGCTTCGGACTTTATACAATTAAAAATTTAGGCACAGATATAGCTGACGCTATAATCGCTGAAAGAAAAGCAAATGGGAAATTCAAATCTATCACTGATTTTCTAGATAGAATCAAACATAAAAATTTAAATAAAAAATCAATGGAAGCTCTCATCAAGTCAGGCTCTATGGATGAATGGGGTGACCGAGGAGTTTTCCTTGGAAATCTTGAAGACATGCTCGCTTACAGCAAAGAATCTGGTGCTAAAAATGAAAATCAAGTTTCTCTTTTCGGGGGGCTACCAGAATCTTCTACTTCCTCTTTTAAATTAAAAGAAGGAACTCCAGCGACTCAAGCAGATAAATTACTTTGGGAAAAAGAATTGCTAGGGCTTTATATTTCTGGGCATCCGCTGGACCGTATTCGTGAAAAGTTGGAGAGTAGAGAAATAAATATTAAAAAAATAAAAAAAGATATTGGAAATGGTAGAGAAGTCACCATCGCAGGAATAATTGAAACAGCTAGAATAATCATCACCAAAGGAAATGATCGTATGGCATTCTTAAAAATTTCAGATTTGACTGACTCCATAGAAGTCGTCGCTTTTCCTTCTATTTTCAAAGGAGCTGTGGATATCCTCGTTCCTGAAAAATGTGTCGCTTTCACTGGCAAAGTCTCTCTTAGGAATGGCGAAAAAAGCATCATCATGGAAGCGGTGAAAGAGATTTAAAAAGAGAAAATCCGCAAAGGATTTCCCCGTGCGGATTAAACATAAAATAATATTACCGCTAGCACCATAGTAATAAATGATGCTACAGCTGGAACCTCTATTGCAAATTCTAGAGGTTTTTTTGTATTAGCAAATAGTGCTATTGCACCTATTACTAACCCAACTAATAATGTAATTTGATTTTGATAAGCTATTGCGCCTAATAAAATCATTAATGGTAATACTAATAATAATATTTTATAAACTTTCATTTCATACTCCTTACTCTCTCGAGCGTTATTTGATGAACTTATTTGGTTGCTTATTCTGTATAAAGTATAGCACAGACAGATAAAAAAGTCAAGGAAAATAACAAAAATGCTTATAAAATAAGGAGATTTAGCTCCCCTCCTTGTGGAGGAGGGGGTTGGGGGTGGTGATTAAGAAAATTACCACCTCGCCTTTCAGGCACTCCTCCTTAATCAAGGAGGAGAAGAATCTAATTATACAAACTCATTGCTTTATCCTTGCCTTCTGTAAAGATAACTTCGATAGCTTCCGCTACTTTTTTTGAAAGTTTTTTAAGTTCAGATAATTCTTTTTCCTTGTATTCACCAAGTAAGAATTTTAAAACATCTTTTGGCTTTTTTGTTTTGCCAGAAGGAGTTGAAGGCGAAATCCCGATTCTAATTCTTACAAATTCTTCAGACTTTAATGCCTTAATTATAGAACCTAAACCGTTATGTCCTCCTGAAGATCTGTTGAAAGAAATTTTCATTTTTCCTAGTGGTAGATCAATATCATCATAGATGACAACTAAGTCTTTCAAATCTTTTTTAGATTTTATCAGTGGACCAACTACTTTGCCAGAATTATTCATAAATTTATCTGGGTAGACAAATTTAACTTTATCCTTAATATCTAATTTTTTTTCTACCATCGCAAGCATAATGTATCCAGTATTGTGTCTGGTCTTTTCATATTCTTTTCCTGGGTTTCCAAGTCCTACAACTAATTTCATTTTTTGATTATAACATACCTCACCCCTGCTCCGATAGAGATCGGGGGTTTCCCCTCTCCAAAATTAAAATTTTGGAGAGGGGTTAGGGGGTGAGGTTCCCCCTTCTTGTAGAGGAGGGGGTCAGGGGGTGATGATTAAAATTATCATCTCGCCACAAACTCCCCCATTGTGTCAAGACTTTTTTGTGCTAAAATACAAGAATGGAAGAGGAAAAGAAAGAACAACCTGTACAACAAACGACTAAACAATCGTTTTGGGAGCTTGTACGCTTTGCAATAATTGCTATAGCAATAGTCATACCTGTACGCATTTTTATCGCGCAACCTTTCATAGTTTCGGGCTCTTCTATGTTCCCTACTTTCAAAGACGGACAATATTTAATAATAGATGAAATATCTTACAGATTAAGCGAGCCTCAAAGAGATGACGTTATAGTTTTCCGATACCCAAATGATACAACTAAATTTTTTATTAAAAGAATAATCGGATTACCAAATGAAACAGTAGATATAAAAGGGAGCACTGTCACAATAACAAACAAAGAACATCCAAATGGATTTACACTTGATCAAACTTTCGTAGAAAATAATTCAGACACTATAAATCATTTTCAATTGAAAGATGGTGAATACTTCGTAATGGGAGACAATCGTTCCGCTAGTTCTGATTCAAGATATTGGGGAGCAGTGCCAAAAAATCTTTTAATCGGAAAAGTATTTTTACGTCTATTTCCAATAAGTCAAATTGGTATATTACCAGGCAATTATAAACAAGCAGAACCCCAGTAGTAGAGCAAAGCTCACTACAGGGCAGGTAAAATTTATGAAAAAAGTAAAACACTCATCACCTAAAAGCGCAAAAGTATCTAAAAGTAAAAATCTGGCCTCTCCTAAGGGAATGCGAGATATAATTAATGAAGAATATTATAGCTTCCAGGGGTTTTTTGAAAAAGCACAAGAGGTAGCCGTATATTATGGTTTTAAACCGATCGAAACTCCGATGCTAGAACAAGTAGAAACTTTCACTTCCGGTATCGGCGAAGGAACGGATATAGTAGATAAAGAAATGTATACGCTTAAAACTAAAGGAGGTGACCATTTAGCTTTAAAACCAGAACAAACTGCAGGATTAATGCGAGCTTATATTGAACACGGAATGCAAAACTTACCACAACCTGTAATGTTTTATCAATATGCTCCGGCTTTTCGACATGACAATCCCCAACGTGGACGTTACCGACAATTTTGGCAGTTTGATTTAGACTCTCTCGGTAGTGATAAAAGTATCGTAGATGCACTAGTCATCAAAGCTGGCATGAGTATTTTGGAAGATGCAGGGGCCGTTAATTTGTCTGTAGATATCAATTCAATTGGTGATAAAGAATGTAGACATGTTTATATAAAAGAACTTACGAGTTATTACAGAAAACATATTAATAGTTTGGCTCATGTTGACCGTGAACGATTAAAGACAAATCCTCTACGTATTTTGGACTCTAAAGAAGAAAAAACTAAAGAGATAAATGAAGGTGCTCCTGATGCTATCAGTTTCCTTTGTGCTTCTTGTAAAAAACACTTCAAAGAAGTGTTGGAATATTTGGAAGAGATGAATATCCCGTATACCATAAACAAAAACCTAGTTCGCGGACTTTCTTACTACACTCGTACTGTTTTTGAAATAGTAGAACAAGATAGTGGAGAAGAAGGAATACCTTTAGCTCTTGCCGGAGGTGGACGATATGATTATCTAGCTCGTCAGCTCGGCAGTAAAAAAGATGTGGGAGCTGTTGGTTTCTCAATAGGAGTAGATAGAATTATCGCGTCTCCTTGGTATAAAAAACTCTCCCCTCGTATAATGAAAAAACCTAAAATTTATTTCATTCAACTTGGCTCCGAGGCAAAATTAAAAAGCTTAAATATTATAGATATATTGCGCAAAGCACATGTACCCATCGCTCAATCCCTTTCTAAAGATAGCCTGGGCTCTCAGTTGGCTATTGCTGAAAAGTTAAATATTCCTTATGCCCTGATTTTCGGAGTAAAAGAAGCTCTTGAAAATTCTGTCATTGTTCGTGACATGTCTAATAGATCACAAGAAACTGTAAAATTAACTAAACTTTTAGAGTATCTTAAAGAAATAAAATAATTTGATGAAAAAGATCGTTCAAAAAGAAGATAAAGTCTTACGAGAGAACGCAAAAGAAATCCTGATAAAAGATATTACCACTCCTAAAATACAGAAGATTTTGAAAGAGATGTCTCTCGCACTTAAAAGCCAAAGTGACGGTGTGGCTATAGCTGCGCCACAGATAGGATATCCTTTATCTATTTTTGTTGTATCTGGAAAAATATTTCATAAAGATTTTGTCAGAGGAGATAAAGAATTTGAAAAAATCGAGGGAAGAGAAGTTCCCAAGGATTTGGTTTTTATCAATCCAAAAATTTCTAAATTATCTCGTGAAAAAGAATGGTTGCCTGAAGGATGTCTTTCCGTCAGATGGCTCTATGGTAAAACTTATAGATCAAAAAAAGCGATGATCACTGCTTATGATGAAAAAGGTAAAAAATTCCAAAGAGGTGCATCTCAACTCCTTGCACAAATTTTCCAACATGAAACAGATCATCTAAAGGGTGTTCTTTTTATTGATCATGCCAAAGACATAAAAGAAGAATTGCCTATTAAATACCATGCAGAGTAATAAAAAAATAAATTTCGTATTCTGGGGAACACCAGACGTAGCAAGTGAGACTCTAGAAATCCTAAAAGAAAATGGTTATCTGCCATCGCTTATTATTACTGCTCCTGATAAGCCACAAGGCCGTAAAATGCTCATAACTCCCCCACCTGTCAAACTTTGGGCAATAGAAAATAATATCCCATATTTACAGCCAACTTCTTTTCCAGAAACTTTCCCGGAAACCAGGTTTACGGGAATTTCCCATAAACCTGGTTTCCGGGAAACTCAACCTGATCTTAATATCGTTGTTGCCTATGGGAAAATTATTCCAGAAAATATCATAAATTTGCCTAAATTTGGCTCTATAAATATTCATTATTCACTCTTGCCAAAATATCGTGGGGCTTCCCCTGTTGAGTCTGCTATTTTAAATGGCGATGGAGAAACAGGCGTTACTATCCAAAAAATGGAATACAAAATGGATACAGGTCCCATCATAGCTCTCGAGAAAGTAGAAATTGGCCCCGATGAAAAGGCAGGAGAACTCCGTAAACGTTTGATAAAAATTGGAGGAGAACTTTTGGTAAAAACTTTAAATACCTATACCCCTACCCTGCTCCCCCTTGCTAAGGGGGAGGTGCCAAAGGCGGAGGGGGTATTTCAATTGACACCACAAGACGAATCTCAAGCAACTTATTGCAAGAAAATAAAAAAGGAAGATGGGCTTATAGATTTAAATGACAACCCTATAAAAAATTATAATAAATTCCGTGCTTATGCCACTTGGCCTAGGACTTATTTCTTTCTAGGTGAAAAAAGAATAATCATCACCGACGCAACACTAGAAAATGGAATATTTAAAATACTCAAAATAATACCTGAAGGAGGAAAGGAAACTAAGTATATTAATTAAAAAAACCTGCCCCGTAGTGAGCTTTGCTCTACTACTGGGGTTATTCCCGAAGGCGGAAAGGAAGTTGAATATAAAAAATAAAACCACCTAAAAAGAGAAAAACCCACAAGTGAGCTTAGCTCTTTGCCTTGTGGGCTTTTAATATTATTGAAATTGAAACTTTTTTACTAACTCAATTGTTAGGTCTTGCAGTTTCTTATAATAACTACCATGATCCCAACTTTCTAAAAAGCTTCTTGCTGTTGAACCGACAAGCCCGTTGTTTGACACAACAGTAAGCAAGATTTCTCCCCACTTACCGTTACGTCCGTTACTTTTTTCTTTATCATTATATTGAACCACCAAATTTACCTGTAAAGTATCACCACAATCTATTATGTTAACTTTACCAGCGCGAATTAATTCTTCGCGCACAGCTGCTTGAAGGAAAATAACATCCTCAGCATCTGCAATGATTTTTATGCTTGACACTGGAAATTTTACTGACTCTTCTTCATCATAATAGTTTGTTGTTGAATCTTTCTCTACTTTCCAATACTCTTTCTTCTCTTTCTTCGATGAAGATTGTGCGTTTAAAATTACAGCAAAGGAAAACAACAAGGCGATGGTAATTACAACTAGCTTTTTCATTTCTGACTCCGAGGTTAAATTATTGATTTCATCGTTTATTATTTATTTTTTTAGAACTATCTTACATTCTTTTATCTTTATATAGTATAGCATACTTAAAGTCAAAAGTCAATAGCAAAAAGGGCCTTATAAAATAAGGCCATTTTAGCTAGAAAAACTGTGGATAACTAGGGAAGGTCGGCCCTTCTATGGATTAGTATTTTGAGGTAAAAGGATTACGTTTAGAAAGACCTTTGAGCATCTTTTTTACACTTGATGCTCCGCGTCTAAAGAGTGTTTGTTTACGGTCTTTGTTTTTTTCTATATCATTAAAAAGTTTTTCTTTTACTTCATCTATCGCTTGGTATAAATCTTCCATGACAACGTTCGCATAAAAATTCTCCCCTTTTATATTTATGGAACAATCAGCCTCAAACACCTCCCCTTCTTTATGATGCTTGGTGGTTTTGGAAACATTAAAACGTACTAAAATCTCTCCACTCTTCTCTTCAATTTGAGAAAGCAATTTCCCTAGATTGGTTACTCTTTTTATCACATAATCATGAATAGCGGG
>JAKALG010000039.1 GCA_021813235.1 bacterium | reverse complement strand
CTTACCTTTTTGTGGGTTCCAGAGGCATAGGAAAAACCTCTGTAGCTCGTATTTTCGCTAAGGAAATCGGGGTCTCAGAGAATGACCTTTATGAGATAGATGCCGCCTCAAATCGAGGTATAGAGGATATTAGAGCCCTTCGGGACGGGGCTAGAGTCCTTCCTTTTGACTCAAAATATAAAGTTTACATAATAGACGAGGTTCATATGCTTTCCAAAGATGCTTGGGGTGCATTATTAAAAACATTGGAAGAGCCACCAAAACATGTCATTTTCATTCTAGCTACGACTGAAGTACACAAAGTTCCTGAAACAATTATCTCTCGTTGTCAGGTTTTCACATTTAGAAAAGCTTCCGACATTATTGCTAAAAATATGGTTTTGGATGTCGCCAAGAAAGAAGGTTTTGAATTAGAAAGTGGTGTAGCAGAACTCATCGCAATATTGGGAGATGGTTCTTTCCGAGATGCATTAGGCACATTACAAAAAGTTTTAAATTTCTCTGTTGATGCAAAAGGAAAAAAGATAAGCAAAATAGTTAGAGCAGATGTAGAAAAGATAACTGGCGCACCGAAAACGACCCTAGTAAATGATTTTATTTCTGCAATAGCAGAAAAAGATTTAGAAAAAGGAATTGCAGCCGTTCGCAAAGCAGCCGGAGAAAATTTAGATATGAAACTTTACTTCAAACTTATTATTGAAAAGTTTCGCGTGGCTGTGATTTTGAAATATGCACCAAAATTAGAAAAAGAAATGGCAGGGGATTTAGGTGAAGAAGATTTAGAATTTTTGAAAGGGTTAGTAAAGAAAGATGTTGAAGGCTTACTCCGTTCAAAAGCGCTTTCAATATTACTTGAAGCTTATAGTGACATTGACCGCGCCTTTGTCTCCGAACTTCCTCTCGAACTTGCACTAACTAAAATCATTTCTAAAGAGTAAATCTATCTTAAGAAAATAGTTTTGTTAGCACTAAACCTAGAATCATTACAATGGAACCAATAATAGTTTCTAGTCGTGGTTTATCTTTAAAGAATATAAAACTAAGTAGAAATACAAAAAATATTTGAGTTCTAAAAACTGATGATACTAGTCCTGGATTACCAAGCGAAAGTGAATAAAAACTTAATATAGTAGACAAAGAAAAAATTATTCCCAGTAATAAGATGATTTTTTTGTTTTCTTTAATTTCTGTAATAGCAACCTTTCTTTTTTTATATATAATCCATGGCAAAAGCCCAATAAAAATTAATACGTTCTCGGCTATAATTGGAAAAAATAAATTTTGTGGAAAGGTATGCATAATGGCTGTTTTGTCAAAAATAGTGACAATGCTACCTATAAGAACAGAGATCATCATTAATAAAGCTAACTTGTTTTGAAAAAGAATTTTAAAAGGCTGTAATAATCCTTCTTTAGCAGAACTCACATTTAATATGTAAGTTCCAAGGAGAGTAACCATACAACCTAAAAAAGCGAGAGGGGTTAATTTTTCTGAGAGAATTATTATAGAAAATATCAATGTAAAAACAGGACCGATAGACATCAACGGGTAAACATCGGAAAGTGAGGAATCTTTAATCGTTTTCCAAAAAATAATTTTTGAAATTGTGTAAAAAAATACAGACCCTAGTATTCCAAGAAGAAATACATTATCAAAAACAGGAATACCGTTTACTAAGGCGAAGATGAGAATAAAAGGGGTTGAAGCAGTAATCGTAATCCAGAAAAAAACTATTGGATCCATTTTCTTCAAGGTGTGTTTACTAACAACTACATAAATCCCTGAAATAAAGGACATCGACAAAGCTGAATAAAACCACATTCTTGTATTATTTCATAAATAATGATTTATTACAAAACTTTTGCTTGTTTCATACATAGGTAAGGTGGTATAATACTTGTATCCTACCTATGGTTATAAAAGAAAGAGAAAAAGAGTTAGCTATAAATTTACGCAAACAAGGAAAAACTTATTCCGAGATTTTATCTCTCGTACCTGTTGCAAAATCAACTTTAGCTATTTGGTTACAATCTGTAAAACTAGGTAAAAAGCAAAAACAAATATACACCCTAGCAAGAAGACTGGCATCCCTTCGTGGTGGAGAAGCAAAGAAAAAACAAAGAATAGAAAAACAAACTAAACTATTTTCAGAAGCAAAATCTAGTATAAAAACTCTTTCTAAGTATGAGTTTTTCTTAATAGGTATTTCTCTCTATTGGGCTGAGGGTACAAAAGAGAAAGAATATCATCCGGGGTCAGGAGTTGCTTTTTCCAACATGGATCCTAAGATGATAGTTCTTTTCTTGAAATGGCTTGATAAAATATGCAAAATTCCAAAAGATATGATAGGATTTGAAATAATGGTTCACGAGAGCCATCAAGGAAGGGCAGATGAAGTAAGGCAATTTTGGTCTAAAACAACAGGTTTCCCCTTAGCTAGTTTTTCTCAAGTTTATCTCAAAAGAACCAAAATTAAGAAAACAAAAAGGAAAAATGTTGGGGAAAAGTATAACGGAGTATTAAAAATTAAGGTCAAAAAAAGTTCAGATTTAGTAAGGAAGATTGCTAGTTGGTCTGAAGTAATTTTTGAGGAAGTTTTGAAAATAAAATAGATAATAATACACAATGGGGGATCGTCTAATGGTAGGACGTCGGGTTTTGGTCCCGCAAATTGGGGTTCGAGTCCCTATCCCCCAGCATTAAATAAATTAAATGTTATGAACGAGAGATACAATAAATTAGTTAGGGATAAGATTCCAGAGATTCTAGACAAGAAAGGACTTTCTTATGAAAAAAGGATTGCATCAATCCCTGAATATAAAAGAGAACTAATTAAAAAACTAAAGGAAGAAATAAAAGAATTTGCTGAAGATCAAAGCCCTGAAGAGTTAGCAGATATAATAGAAGTGGTTGAGGCATTAAAAAAATTACCTAGTTATAAAAATGTAGAAAAGTTGAGAATAAAAAAATCAAAAGAAAGAGGAGCTTTCAATAAAAGAATAATTTTAAAAGGTAGGAAGGGTTAAATAATATTATGAATAAACTATTTTCAACAAAAACTTTAATAAATATAATTATTATTTTGATAATAATTCAGTTTTTAACAGGAAGTAAAGGAGAAAATGTATTTGGATATTTGATTTTAGCTTTCACGGTGCTAGCACTATTTGTTTATATGAAGGAGAAAAATGACGTTAAATTAATGAAAGATTATCGTGGGGTTATTATTGAAGAGAGTTTGATTAATAAAGATGTGCTTAAAAAAGTACAGATTTTAGAGACAAATGTTAAGACAGTGACAGAAAAACATAAAACTCCTTGGGTAAAACAATGGACATTACATACTGTTTTAATCCCAGAGGATCAAGCTAAGGATATAGCTGAAGAGATAAGAATGAGTTTAGATAAAGAGCATAATTGGTATGCAGATTATAGAAATATGACGCACCATTACATTATTTTTAATGATAGAGTTTTTTATATTGATAGAAAAAATATAGAAGAATATAATTTAGCTAAACAACATGGAATTTCTCTTGGTATTCCAGAATATCAGGTAGATTTTCACCCAGATATAAAAGAGTGGAAAAAATAAATTTATGGAAAAGATTACACATCAAGGAAGAATAATTGAGGTAGTCCAAAAGGAAGTTGAACGTAATGGTAAAGTCCAAAGTTTTGAATTTGTACGTCGTTCTCCGGGAGTGCGTCTGATTATTTCTAAGGGAGACAAAATACTTCTTTCAAAAGAATTTAGGCATGAAATAAATGGTTATGATTATCGTTTACCAGGAGGAAAAGTATTTGATTCACTCGAGGAATATAATAAAGCAATAAAAACAAATGCGGATATAAATGAGGAAGCAAAAAATGCAGCTGTAAAAGAAGCTCGAGAAGAAGTCGGTATTGAAGTCAAAGATATTTATTTTTTTCATAAATCAATTTGTGGAGCGACGGTAGTTTGGGATTTATTTTATTTTGTAGTAAAGGATTTTAATGAAGTTCCGCAACAATTAGAAGAAGGAGAAGATATAACAGCAGAATTTGTTGACCGTGAAAAAGTGAAGGAAATGTGTTTAAATGGAACAATCAGAGAAGAACGCAGTGCTTTAGTTTTATTAAGATTTTTGAATGAATAATTCATGAAATTATATAGATTTAGTCCAATAGAAAATAAAGAGCAGTTGATGGAAGCTTTGGAGTATATTCACTTCACTAGTTTTGAGTTATGTAAAAAGGCTTTTGGTAAATATCTTCCTGTTGTAGAGAATATAGGAGTCTTTTGCCATTATCAGAAAGAATTTGAATTTTTATCAAAATTAGGAGAAGAATTAACAAATCATAGTGTTCCTAATTTTAACGGAAAATATTTCCTTTTATATAAACCAATAGTCATAAAAGCGAAAGATGATGTTCCAGAAACTACCTACAAATATTTATATATTAGGCAACCTGATAGATTTCGACCTCAAGTAGGAGACCTTGATTTTGTGATAGAAAAAAGTGAATTTGAGAAAATAAAAAATTCAAAGATTGTAAATGATGTAGAAATTTTTGATAGGTCTGACCTCGGGGTATATCTTGAAATTTTTAATCCAGACTTTGATGTTTTAGTATATTTAACAACAAAAACAGTAACTGAATTATTAAAAGCCTAATTTGATATAATATATTTATGAATAGACCAATGAATCAAAATCCAGGGAAAATAGTAAATAATTTAGTACTTGAGCTTCATATACCAGACTTTGATACAGCGCGAAAATTTTATGCAATTTTTGGTCTTAAAGAACTCATGTATGACCCTACTTCTGGTGGTGGAAGTGATTTAGGTTATATGGTTTTAAAAAGAGAAGACAAAATAGGGAATACTTCTATTAATTTTTATGGAGACAAAGAAAAGGTTTCGGAACACAAATATTTTGTAGATTTTCCAAGTAATACACCTCGAGGTTATGAAGTAGAGATAACTATCCCTGTTTCTAATGTCAAAAAATTATGGGAAGAAATAAAAGATAAAGTTCCAGAAAAACAAATTGTCCAGCCTCTCACATTAAAACGTTGGAATAAATGGGATTTTAGAGTAGCTGACCCATTTGGTTTTTATGTTCGTTTTACTGAATTAGTAGATTGGGGACAATAAAATTATTAATTTAAACAAAATTACATGAAAGGATTTATAAATTTCATTAGGGAACAGGGGGTTGTTGGTTTAGCAATCGGTTTTATTTTAGGAGGGGCTGTATCTAAAGTTGTAAGCGCTCTAGTGACAGATATCATCAATCCACTGCTTGGACTAATTTTAGGAACCACAGAGGGATTAAAAACAGCTTCCTTTGGAATTGGTTCTAATCAAATACTTTATGGTGATTTAATTAGTGTTTTGATTGATTTTATTGTTATAGCATTGGTTGTTTACTTTGGATTCAAAGCATTGGGGATTGAAAAATTAGATAAAGCAAAAGTTTAAAACTTTAATTTGACAAAGTAGTTTTATCATGCTATGATATAAAAAGTGACAAGTTCTTTTTTAAAATAACTAATTATTATAAAAAAAATCATCTAGGAGGTACTAAGTGGAATTAAACATCAAAATTAAAACAATTATTTCCAACAAGATAGGGAATTTTTTTAAAGGAGAAATAGAATTTAAATCTTCTCTCGAAAAATTGTTGGTTCACTATGTTGTTAGTGCAAATGGTGAAGGAAAAAAAATCGTAAGAGGCGATAAAATAAAAATTGCTTTTGGTGTTGATGGTAAAGGTTTTAAAAGTATTGATGCTATCTATCCTAAAATGAAAATTTTATCTTTCTCTACAGGGAAAGAAGAAACTCAAATAAAATATATTTGGAAAATCGTATCAGAAATTCTGTATGAGAATATTGCCCTTTTACAAAAAGGACAAACAGAATTAATCAATGAAAACGTTATCTCTAGGGAATTTAAGGAAGATCCCGATAGAGAAGTGCTTTTGGAGATTTTTTCTGATAAATAAACAGATAATCAGCCAGACCCTAAGAGAGTCTGGCTGTATTTATTTTTATAGGGTAAATGGTATAATGCTTAAATTATAATTTAATTAAATTTATTTATGGAAAAAGCACCAAATTTTATAGAAACTCCTAAAAATAACGAAAAATTGGAAGTAGATATAACAAAATTTCATAATGAAATATCGGAATTAATAGCAAAAAGAAAAAAAAGAGAAATGGAAGGTATGTATGAACTCCTTTTGATAAAGGGTGTTGAGGATCTTGTTGAAGAAGATGCCAAAATGTGGGATAAGGTTAATAATCCTGAAAAAACAAATTTGATCACCAAGGATGATTTTGAAGATTATGAAAGGAGTGTGCAGAGTTCAAAAAATATATCTAGAAAAGAATTTCTCGCGCTTATAACTCAAAAAATCACAGTCATTTGGTTGAATAAACAAACTGAAGAAAAGAAAAATAAAAATGATAAATAAAATAAAAGCTATCTTGTTTGATATAGATGGAATATTGATTACCGGAGAGAAGAAGCTTTTTAGTCATCGCTTGGCAGAAGAACAGAATATACCTTTAGAAAAGGTTAACGAATTTTTTGATAAGGATTTTAGAGAATGTTCTTTTGGAAGAGCTGATTTAAAAGAAAAAATTGCACCATATCTTATAAAATGGAATTGGAAAGGAAGCGTTGAAGATTTTTTAAAATATTGGTTTGAAAGTGAAAGTGTAAAAAATAAAGATATAAATAAAGAAATTTTAGACAAAATAGAAAAGTTAAGAGAAAATGGCATAAAATGTTATATAGCTTCAAGACAAGAAAAATACAGAATGAAATATCTTTCAGATAATATTGGATTAAAAAACTATTTTGATGGCATTTTTTGTACTTGCAATATAGGTTATGATAAATCTGAGCCAGAATTTTTTCAAAAGATACTAAAAGAGCTAAATCTAAAACCAGAAGAGGTTATCTTTTTTGATGATAGAGAAAAGAATATTGAAACTGCGAAATCATTAGGCATAGAATCCCATTTATGCGATGATATTAATAGTTTAGAAAAATTGAAACTTTATGAATAAAAAAAATTACTGTACTCTTTATTTAGT
>JAKALG010000038.1 GCA_021813235.1 bacterium | reverse complement strand
TCCTCTATACCTCGATTTGAGGCGGCATCTATCTCATAAAGGTCATTCTCTGAGACCCCGATTTCCTTAGCGAAAATACGAGCTACAGAGGTTTTTCCTATGCCTCTGGAACCCACAAAAAGGTAAGCATGCGAGACTTTATTGGTCTCAACAGAGCTTTCCAAGACCTTCACAATATGGTCTTGCCCAACGACTTCCTTGAAACTTTTCGGTCGATATTTACGATATAAAGCCAAATCGTGCATATTTTTATTATATATCTTTTTAAAATAAAAAAAAGCCCATAAATTTAGGGCTTTTTAAAAATCAGTTAGGTCAAGATATTATTTAAATTACTAAGCTCCGAGATAAAAATCGTACCCGGGGTTTTTTATCTTTTTCAAAAACACAAGTTACTGTGTCCATGTCAAAGTTAGAAATTGATTTTTCTATAATATCAACGCAGTCAAGAAATAAATCGTCAGGTAATTCCCCGTCAATTAAAAATACTTTGGGTCGAGTTTTTCTCAACTTTTCTTCAAGACTCTCTATTTTAGAGGTTATAGATATCAATTTTAAATCTAAACTGGCATCGTGGAATCTATCCAAAAGATCCTTCGTGCCCCAAGTGAAAGTAAATACTATAATCTTTATCATTTTGGTTCCTTTAAATTATTGAAGATCTGTTATTTTTTATCACTCTAACACTCCTAGCGAGGATTTGTCAATTTGAGAAAATCTTTGATTGTTTTCTCCACTTCCCGCGCATTTTCTGTTTCCATTAATTTGACACGTAATTCTTTTGCACCCGGAAAATCATTTACATACGCTTTGAAATGTTTTTTCATTACAGCAAAACTTTTATGTTTCGGTATTGCAAGTTCCTTATCAAAAAGTTGAGTGTGCTCTATCAAAATCTTTAACCTCTCCTCAATAAAACTGAGCTCCTCAGAATTTTTTGTCCCCGAGGGTCCCACGGCGACCTTGTCCGGAACGGCGAAGGGCGCAGGGGCAGAAAATTCTGAGGAGCGATAGTTTTTATCAAAGAAAAATGGATTTCCAAAAACTCCCCTACCTATCATTATTCCATCACAACCATACTTCAAAGCTTTCTCTTCTGCATCTTTCAAATCTTTCACATCGCCGTTGCCAATGAGTAAAATATCTTTACCACTTTTTTTAATAAGCTCTTTTATTTTTTTAATATAATCCCAATTCGCAGGAACGAGCGACAATTCTTTCGTCGTTCGTAAGTGAATCGTCAAAGCAGAAATATCTTCTTTCAATAATTCTGGTATCCAATTATTTATATCCTCTTTATTAAAACCAACTCTCGTTTTGACAGAAACTGGAATGTGCAAGCCTGCAGATTTTATTCCCGCATGAGCAGCCTGTATAATTTTTCTAGCAAGCAGAGGGGTCTTTATCAAACCAGAACCAGCTCCTTGGGCAACGACAGATTTATCTGGACAACCCATATTTATATCTATTCCATCAAAACCAAGACTGGCAATATAACTACAAGCTTTTTCCATATTCTCTGGGTTAGCGCCGAAAACTTGAGCGACTATTGGCCTCTCCGCTTCAGAATATTTCAATATATGAGAGAGTTTCTTTTTGGCGAGTTTATTCGCTAATCCATCGGCCGCCACAAATTCTGTCCAGAAAACAACACTATCTTTATTTTCTCTGTTCTTACTATATTTCGCCAAGATACGACGAAAAGCAATGTCAGTGACATCCGACATCGGCGCTAAGCAGAAAAATGGTCGTTTCAATTCCCTCCAAAAATTTTTCATTATTTAAACTTGTAGTATACTTTATTCCCGAAGCGGAGGTCAATGTATAAAAGCGAAGAGTATTTATTTTTAAAATCAGATTGGAAAGGTTCTGTGGTTAAAACAGATTGCAAATTTTCTGCCACTTGATCAAAATCAGAATCAGTTTTTAAAATTATTTTTGGCCCCAATTGTGATTTTACAGAAGATGAAAGATAAACTTCTATGTCTCCACTTTCTTGCACATAAAATGCAGCCGGTTTCACCCCTATTTTTTCTAATGTGTCTTTAAAAGAAATTAATTTGGAAAAAATCGATTGATAAAAATAAGAACCAGAAGGGATATTTAATGGGTCACCATTATTTACTGTTCCATAAAATTTTAAATAAACTTCCCCAGAAAAATATGGAGCTTCATCAAAAATATAACCATCCTGATCTAAAAAATAACATTTCTGTTCACTTGGGAGCTCGGCTCCCAAGTTTGAAAGAGGATTGTCTCCACAATATGTATATAAAGTCATTCTCTCTGCTACGGAAATATCTAATGTTTGAAAATTTTTAATACTTAACGAAATATTTTTAAGTCTCGTAAATTTATTAGTCAACTCTTTTATTATCTCCCCTTTCGGATAAAGTAAAAAATTTGTTTTTGGAAAAAAGTAAAGATAATTACCAGCAATTTTTTCCTTGACCACGTCTTCAATCATTTTCGTCTCTATTACTTTATTGCCTGTAATTTCTATGTTATTTATATTCAATTTATCCCATTTTGAGAGAAAAGATAGCCCAATCAATATTAAAACAAGCAAAAAAAGCAAAAAAAATATTTTCCTTCTCAAAATTTTGTTCCTTTCTTTTTTTATCTTTTGGAAACGCGGAGAATTTAAAACACTTTTTTGCATGAATAGGCTTTAGGCTTTAGGCTTTAGGCTTTAGGCTTTAGCTAGTTTCCTAGAGCCTAGTGCCTAGTGCCTAACGGCCTATTTAATTATAAATTCTTTCCCTCCCATATATTTCCTCAATACTTCTGGGATTTTGATTGTGCCATCAGCTTGCTGATAGTTTTCAAGTATGGCTGCTGGTAATCTACTCGTGGCACAAGCTGTATTATTTAAAGAGTGAACATACTTTAATTTTCCTTCTACATCTTTGTACTTAATATTGAGTCTGCGGGTTTGAAAATCATGGAAATAAGACGAGGAATGTGTTTCTCTATATTTTTCTTGAGAAGGCATCCAAGCTTCAATATCATATTTTTTTACTTGTCCTAGCCCTAAGTCTCCTCCGCAATTCACAACTACACGATAGGGTATACCAAGCTCTTGCATCAAATGTTCTACATGGTTTGTGATTTCTTCATGAAATTTTACAGACTCTTCATGATTGGCTTCACACAACAATACTTGCTCTAGTTTAAAAAATTCGTGTACTCTAATGAGACCTTTCACATCTTTTCCATGAGCTCCAGCTTCACGTCTAAAACAAGGAGAGAAAGCAATAAACTTTTTCGGTAAATCTTCTTTTTTCAAAACTTCTCCAGAGTAGTAAGACATCATAGCGACTTCTGCGGTACCAGCTAAATATTCTCCATCTTGTGTTTTATATAAATCATCTTCACCTCCAGGTATATAACCCGTGCCCATTAATGTTTCTTTTCTAACAAGAGAAGGGACGATCATTGGTGTATAACCTTGTTTCACAAAATAATCTAAAAAATACTGCCAGAGTGCAAAAAATAATAATGCTCCATCATTCTTCATAAAATACCCGCGGAAACCAGAAACTTTCGTTCCTCTTTCAAAATCTGCAAGGTCAAGACTCTCTACAATAGCTACATGATCTTTAGGAGTAAAAGAAAATGTTGGTTTTTCTCCCCAAGCTCTGACTTCAACATTTTCTTCATCACTTTTTCCGGCAGGGACAGAAATGTCTGGGACATTCGGCACTTCCAACATCATTTTTTGCCATTCTTGCATAGTTGTCTTTAACTTTTCTTCTTTCTGTTTGATGTCTTCTTTGACAGCACGCATCTCTTCTATCAACTGCATTTTTTGAGCAGAATCTTGATTACGGGAAATTTCATTTGAAACTTTATTTACCTCACTTCTCAAATCTTCCACTTCTTTCAACTGTTTCAAGCGATCATCATCAAGAGAAACTAATTTATCAATATCAATTTCTATGAGCTTTTTCTTTGCTCCTTCCTGCACTATTTCTTTATTTTCGCGAATAAATTTGATGTCTAACATTCTTCCATTATATAACAAACTTGCTATAATTACAAAAGTTACAGAAGTATGTTTTAGAGAAGTCGAAGGTTTTGTTTGTTCTAAAAAGAACCTACGGAGCGCGACGGCGCGAGTCTTGAGGAATTTTTTAGTAAAAAAATATCCGGGTTCTTTTTTGAATATAACAAAACCGTAGATAAAATTATGAAAATAAGAAAATTACTAAAAAAAGAATTTCCAAAAGCATTATTGGAAATTCCACAACCACCAGAACAGCTCTATATTATTGGCGAATTGCCAAAAGAAAACTTGATTTATTTATCTGTCGTTGGCTCACGCAAATTTACTTCATACGGCAAAGATGCTTGCGAAAAAATAATTGCCGGATTAAAAGGATACCCAATAGCCATAGTTTCTGGCTTCGCTATTGGTATAGATACGATAGCACATAAGAAAGCAATGCAAGTTGGACTCACGACACTCGTCTTTCCCGGCTCTGGACTTTCTGACGAAGCAATTTATCCGAAAACGAATGTACGATTGATGAGAGAAGTCGTAGAAAATGGCGGATGTTTGATTTCTGAATTTGAACCGGATTTCAAAGCGACACAATGGAGCTTTCCAATGCGCAATAGATTAATGGCTGGAATTTCAAAATCAGTACTCATAATAGAAGCGGAAGAAAAGTCTGGCACGCTCATCACTGCTAGGCTCGCAACAGAATACAATAGAGATGTGCTCGTCGTACCTGGCTCTATTTCCTCTTCAAATTCAAAAGGAACAAATAAATTAATCAAACAAGGAGCGACACCTGTCACTTGTGCAGAAGATGTGCTGGAAGCACTTGGTTTTGAAATTAAAAAAGATAAAGAAAAACAAGCGACACTTTTTGCAGATTTATCGCCAGAAGAGAAAAAAGTAGTAGATTTACTTCGTGAGCCAGTGCCTCGTGACGACTTAATTCGCGCAATGAAAATGCCGATTCCAAACGCGAATGCAATCCTTTCTATAATGGAAATAAAAGAATTAATTAAAGAAGAATTGGGTGAAATTAAATTAGCATAAAAACAAAAAACCACACAGAAGTCGTGTGGCTTTTTGTGTGGCTTATTCCATAAAACTTCCTATAAAAGTATAGCTTTCGTTTAATGCTTTAATTATTTTTTCTTTAAGCTCGTCAAATGTTCTTTGAACCGCTTTTTCATCGAGATGATTGTGTTCACTGTAATCTGCATATTCTACTGAAATACTTATTTTCTCCCAACCAGCATAGGGTATTTGATTTTTTAGATAATGAATCAAATTTTTTGCTATGGGAGTTAATTGTCGAAATCCTCCAGAAGAATACATTTCATAAATACGATCTTCTTTAAGTAGCTGATCAAATCGATCAACCATCCCTTTAGCAAAAGAATAAGAAAAACCACTAATCGAATCTGGTTTGAGTACTAATATATTTTTCATTTTTTCCTCCTCAGGAAAGTTATTTTTATTGAAATTTGTCAAAAATCTAAAGCCAATTTATTTTACTATAATATAGCATATATAGATAAAAAAGTCAATTTTATCTTCTCAAATTTACTAGCTAAATTTGCCAAAAAATTAGTTTTCGTGTAATACTGTGAGTTAGGTACTAGTGACTAGTTGCTAGGGACTAGAAAAAATTTATGAAATTACTCATTGTTGAATCACCATCAAAAGCAAAGACTATTGAAAAATATTTGGAAGGCGCATACACAGTGCGTGCTTCTATTGGACATATCCGTGATTTACCAAAATCAAATAAAATAGCGATAGATATTCCTGGCGGTTTCATTCCGCATTATGAAATTTCAAAAGGTAAAGAAAAAGTAGTTCATGAACTCCAATCTCTCGGAGAAAAAGCAACAGAAATATTATTAGCGACAGACCCTGACCGCGAAGGAGAAGCGATAGCTTGGCATATTGAAGAATTATTAAAAGCAGATAAGAGAGTAAAGTCTCCCATCAAACGTGTAGCTTTTTATGAAATAACTAAAGAGGCAGTAGAAGAAGCATTAAAAAATCCTAGAAAAATAGACACTGCCCTAAGAAAAGCTCAAGAAGCAAGACGAGTACTCGATAGACTTGTAGGTTATGATTTATCAGGACTTATTTGGAAAAAAGTACGATATGGACTTTCTGCAGGAAGAGTTCAATCCCCCGCACTTCGCATAATAATGGAACGCGAAAGAGAAATCCGCGCTTTTGTTCCTGAAAAATATTGGAAAATATTAGGACTTTTTGAAACTCCCAAAAAAGGAAAGCTTACTTTAAATTGTTCTATTGAACCCAGAGATGAAAAAGTGGTAGAAAAAATAATGGAAGAAGGTAATAGTAAAGATTGGTTTGTAACTGATGTAAAAGAATCAGAACAAAAAAGAGTCCCTCGTGCACCCTTCACAACTTCCACTTTGCAACAAACTGCGAGCTCCCGCCTTGGATATTCTCCTTCTAGAACAATGCAAATAGCCCAGAAACTTTACGAAGCTGGACATATCACATATATGCGTACAGACAGTACAAATATATCTCTCGTCGCTCAATCACAAATAGTTTCTTTGGTTGAAAAGAAATATGGTAAAAATTTTGCACAAGCAAGAGTTTACAAAACTAAATCAAAAAATGCTCAAGAAGCACACGAGGCTATCCGTCCAACTCATATAGAAAATATGTTGGCTGGCACAGATGAACAGCAAAGACTTTATAGATTGATCTGGGAGCGTGCTGTCTCTTCACAAATGGCTGATGCGAAATTGTTAAAGACGAAAATAAGTGCAAACGTAGAGCACGAGGCTTCCGAAACCGGGTTAAAAAAGAATCCTCTAAACCCGGTTTCTAAAAATAGCCCAGCTTCAGGGAAAGAGAAATTCGAATTCCCTGACTTCACCGCCACGGGTTCTAGAATCCTTTTCTCTGGCTGGTTAGAAGTTGATAGAGATAGTATCGGAGAAGATTTTGAATTGCCGGAAGTAAAAAAGGGAGATAAATTAAAATTGTTGAACCTTATTAAAGAAGAAAAGTTTACTGAACCGCCAAATAGATATAGTGAAGCAGGACTCATTAAAGAACTCGAGGCTCGAGACATAGGCAGACCTTCTACTTATGCATCCATAATGAAAACGTTGGAAGATAGAGAGTATGTTCGAAAAGAAAACAAAA
>JAKALG010000037.1:2550-7230 GCA_021813235.1 bacterium | reverse complement strand
ACATGGATATTCTAGTTCAGAGTTACGCAAAAGAATAAAAGAAGCTAAATAACATGAAGACATATGTAGTTATCAACCATTATATCTTGTCATCTTATCTGGAAGAACTTGCAATTCAGTGTATTACTTCATTCAAAGAAACGCATGATTGTATCATTGTAAGTGTTGATGATAATTCTCCGATTAAAAGCGACAAACTTAAAGAACTCTCTGATATATGGATTCAGCGAGAAACTAATGGAGGGTTTGCGGTGTCAGCGAATACTGGATTACAATGGATACTAGATAACGAGAAGGATGACTGCTATATTGTATATTCAAACAATGATATAAAAGTCTTTCCAAACTGGTACGAGACCTTTCTAAAATATGATTTTGATATGATAGGTGGATTAGGGTATAGAAATGAAGTTGCGTTTAGAAAAGAAAATAACTATTCAGAAGGTGGAAGATATAATGATTGGATGTTCCCTGGTGGTTTTTTTATGACGACTAAAAAAGTATTAGAGGAAATAGGTCTGTATGATGAGAATTATCTACATGGTGGAATAGAAGATATAGACCTATTTTACAGAGCAAAAAATGCTGGGATAAAGCTGATAATTACTCCGAATGTATCCTATTGGCACAGAGAGGGAGCTACAAGATATTCTAATAATGAAAAAGATAAACAATCTATTGCCATTAAAAAAAATGAAGAATATTTTGTTAAGAAATGGGGGTTTGACCCGATAAAAGAATTATATAGTAAAATACTTATAGAAAATAGAATAAATTTATGACAAGACTTAATTTAGGTTGTAATGACTTCAAACTTCCAGGATTTACTAATGTTGATGTAGACCCACGAGTAAAACCTGACGTTATTTGTGACGCTTCAGCTCTATCCTATGATGACAATTCAGTAAGTGAGATATACGCTGGTCACCTTCTTGAGCATTTTCCAATGAATACTGATGTACTTCTTGAATGGAAAAGAGTTTTAATGCCAGGAGGTAGAATAACAATTACTGTACCTGATGTAGAAAAAGGGATAGAAATGCTAAAAAATAATGAAATACCACTAAGTTTACTTAATCAAATTGTATTCGGTGCTACTGATAGGGATGAGCAGAATCATCATCAAGTATTTACGAAAGATATATTATTTAATCTCTTTAGTAAATATTTTACTGAAGTTTCAATTATTGAAGATTCCCCCTATTTGTTGGCAAAAGTAAACTGGCAAACAATAATCACAGGTATAAAACCTTAATTGCATTGGCACATTCTATTGCCCTATAATTAGTTAGCGTAAATTGTATTGCCGAGGAAACAATCCTTTTACGCTTAATACTAAAAAAATGACACTAGGAGATGTTGCAAATAAAATTAGGGCGCTAACGCATACCGATACAAGCTCATATACAGCCGCTGATTTGCTTATTGATGTTAATATCTGGTATCAAAAAGCGGTAACTATGATTATGGAGTCGCAGGATGATACCGACTTTGATGACCAAAGAAATACTAATTATCCTATCGTTACAACCCCTCTTGTTGTGTCTCAACGTGATTATTCAATCCCTGTTTCTGAAAGCGTCTTAAAAATTAAAAGGGTTGATATAACATATGATGGAGTAAATTACTATAGAGCAATACCTTTTGATGATGGTGTTACAACTTGGGGTCAAGGAAACCCAACAAACGAGGATATAAATATGATAAAACAAGTTCCTCGCTATGACATCAAGTATAATTCTATTTTTATATATCCACTTGCAAACTCAGCTGATATAACTGCTGGTGCATCAATGCGAATTGAGTGGGAACGAAATATAACGCCTTTTACTACTTCTGATTATACTACTGACCCCAGTGACTCAACAGTTATTCTCGGTTTTGATGCACCTTTCCACCCTATTGTTGCATATGGTGCTGCTTCTGATAAAGCAATTGCAAATAATCTTCCAAATGCTGGAACATTATCACAACTAGCAACAGATTGGGAAAATAGATTACGACAAGCATACAGTAAAAAGGACTTAGATACTGTTCTTGCCCTTAGACCATCTTATGATAGATATGGTGATTATGGTTCAACGGGGGCAGCTGGTTATTCATATGGAAGATAATGGCAATTTGGACAAAAACAACAAAAAATAGTTCTGTTTGGACTAAAGTAATTAGGAACAATGCAACGTGGACAAAGTCTATTGTTTCTGGATTTCTTGGGTATCTTTTAACTCCTGATTCAAATTACATATTAGTAGGAACTGCAAGTGATGAGTTTCTTATATTTAGTGATGTAACATCATGGACTAAATTAAATAAATCATAATGGCAAATAAACTCTGGTCAGCATTACAAAGAGGTTCATATAATGCACTTACTGCATATACAGTTGGTGATTTTGTAAATTATCTTGGTTCATCTTATACTTGTATTCTTAATTCTACGGGTAATGCACCAACAAATGTAACCTTTTGGGCTTTAGTATCATCAGTTGGTAGTGCTGGAGCAACTGGAGCAACTGGAGCAACAGGTGCAACTGGATTAACTGGACCCGCTGGTGCTACAGGTGCAACTGGACCTGCTGGTGCTAATGGAACGAATGGAACGAATGGTACTAATGGTACATCATTTACTTGGAGAGGTGCATATAATGGAGCAACTGCTTATTCTGTCAATGATAACGTATCTTATTTAGGTTCATCATATATCTGTATTCTTGCAAGTACAGGTAATCTACCTACGAATGTTACATATTGGTCATTACTTGCGCAAAAAGGTGCTGATGGTGTTGGGTCTGGAACAGTTACTGGAATCATTGTTGCATCATCAAATGGACTTGCTGGAACTTCTGACGGAAATACAACTACTCCCACACTCACTCTTTCTACCACTGTTGCGGGAATACTAAAAGGTAATGGCACAGCAATTTCCGCAGCTACTGATGGCACAGATTATCTCTCATCTTCTACAGGAGTTCTCCTTTCAAACGTTTCAACAACTTCAACCGCAAATAAAATAGTACAGAGAGATGCTAATGCTAACATCTATCTAAATAATCACTTCTCTGGTTTCAATTCTGTCGTTTCTGCTGGTGGAACTACGATACTTACTATCGCCAGTGCTCGCAATCAAGCATTGACGGGTAGCCTATCTCAAACCTTCCAACTTCCCGATGCCACAACACTAACGCAGTCGCACGTCTTTACCTTCAACAACAACTCAAGCGGAACCCTAACTATTACAAACGCTGGAACAGTATCGCAATACGTAATTCCAGCAGGTGGTTATGTTGAATGTTATGTAACGGATATAAGTACCTCAAATGGTGTATGGGATTTTCACGCCCTCCCTCCAAAAACAGTAACGTGGGGTTCAGGAACAACAGGTCTGGTAATGAACAGTGCCTTATCAACAACACCTCTCGTAAATGCAGGAGCATCAAGTTCAACTGTTCCTGCTTTCGTACCTCAACGTGGAAGTGCTACCACGGGATTCGGGGGAGATAGTACAAACCTCTATGGAATAATCTCTGCAGGAACAGTTTTCACCGCTACTGCTTCAAACTTTACTGGAGCAGGAACACTCACAGGTACACGCCTCATTTCAACCATAGCAACTGGCACAGCACCGCTTACCGTAACTTCAACAACACAGGTAGCAAATCTTTATTCTAGTCGCTCGGCTCTTGCTGATACCGTAACAACCAACGCAAACCTCACTGGAGATGTAACTTCAGTCGGAAACGCTACAACTGTTGGTAAAATCAACGGTACATCTCTTGCTGGACTTGCTACAGGTATTCTAAAGAACACGACAACTACAGGAGTACCAAGTATCGCAACAGGTGCAGACCTACCTGCTATGACAGCCACAGTAGGAGGAGCAGTACCTACACCACCAAACAACACAACTACATTTCTTAGAGGAGATGGAACGTTTGCGACACCAGTAAGCGGTGGAATGACTTGGACAGCCATAACTGCTGACCAGACAGCGGTGGTAAACAATGGCTACCTCGCAAACAAAGGTACACTTCTTACTTTGACACTTCCTGCAACTTCTGCGGTGGGGGCAATTATTGGCTTGGTTGGTATGAACGCAGGACTTTGGAAGATTGCCCAAGCTACAGGACAGATAATACACTTTGGAAATCAAAACACTACAAGTGGTGCAACAGGTAGTCTAGCAAGTGTTCTCACTTATGATTCTGTTGAACTTGTTTGCAGTGTAGCGAATACAGAGTGGATTGTAAGAAATAGCGTAGGGAATATAACGATAACATAATTATGGCAACAGCACAAGGAGTAATGTCTATGATAGGAGTGGCAAGTTATCAATTCGGTACAGGTGCTTGTTTTATTGGTGGTACAAGAGTAAATACTCTTGATGGATATAAAGAAATTCAAGACATAAAAGAAGGAGATTACGTTTTATCATTTGACCCAAATAATACGGATATTGTAGTAGAAAATGTTGTTATAAAAACATATATAAGAGAAGTTACATCATATATTGAAATAAAAACAAAGAATGGAATTACATTAAATGTAACACAAGAACATCCATTTTTTTCTACAAAAGTAAACTCATTTATTAGAGCTTGCGACCTTTCTCTGGATTCTACTCTTATGAATATAGATGGTTCCTCAATAGAAATAAAAAGTATTTTGTTGAAGGAGTCGGAGT
>JAKALG010000037.1:0-2450 GCA_021813235.1 bacterium | reverse complement strand
TCGGAGTCCATAACAAGCCCAGTTAAAGTATATGACATTAAAATTGACAACTTACACACATTTTTTGTTGAAGGACTCGGAGTCCATAACCCAGCAAAACCTTAAAATATATGGCAACAAATAATTCAGGAAATACAAGATTCGTAAATGGTACAGATGGTTTTACACTAGGAGGTGGTAACACTGTTCGTTCTTTAGGTATAACAGGAGGTGATATGACCTTTACTGGTGCTGGAACAGCCACGATTTCTTTCCCTTCTTCCACCTCAACCCTTGCAACCCTTGCTCTCGCTGAAACTTTCACTAACAAAACCCTCAATTCTCCAGTCTTAGTAACTCCCGCTCTTGGTGTGGCTTCTGCAACTACAATCAACAAGGTTACTATCACCGCCCCTGCAACTGGTTCAACGCTCACGCTCGCAGACGGAAAAACGCTGACGGTAAATAATTCACTCACCTTTGCAGGAACAGATGCAACGACACAGACATTCCCAACAACCTCGGCAACGATTGCTCGTACAGATGCCGCTCAGACATTCACAGGAGCACAGACATTCAGCACAATCTCCGCTCCGACAAACTCGTCAGTAAATATGAACGCTGGTACTTACAATACCATTCAGACATATACTCCAGCGGCCTCAGGAACAGCAACGCTAGACCTTTCTAAAGGAAATGTTCATCACATCACAATGCCTGCTGGAAATATCACGATTGCTATTTCAAATGGAACAGCAGGACAATGTTTTATCGTTCGTATTCTCCAAGACTCTGTAGGTTCACGAACAGCAACTTGGTTCACAACCAACTGGGCAGGGGGTTCAGCTCCTGTGCTAACGACCACCGCAAGTAAGGCCGATACTTTCGGGTTTGAAGTTACAGGTTCCTCAACCTATGACGGATTTATTGTAGGTCAAAATATATAACATGTCTTTCTTCAAAAAATCTCAACTCATTCGCAATCACAACTCAATCAAAAATCTTTCCTACACAAAAGGAAATATGTCTCTTAATCTATCTGTAGATATAGAAAAAAAGCAGGACATAAAAGACTTGCTTGAGATACTAAAGGTCGCACAAGAGGAGCTTGAGGAAATGCAACCAGATACAACCATTACAAAAAATAAGGACTATTTTAGTGGTGGAAGTGGTGGCGGGAGTATCGGTTCGCAAATTGTAGGCAATACGAAATAATATGGCAACAGTACAAGCACTCGTAGTGGCGGGAGGAGGAGGAGGCGGCTCAGACCGTGCTGGTGGTGGAGGAGCAGGCGGTCTCATTTATAACTCCTCTTTTACTGTAACTCCACAAGCATACTCAATTACTATTGGCGGAGGTGGAGCAGGAGGAACAGCAGGAGAAGGAACAAACGGTGGAAATAGTATTTTTTCATCCATGACTGCAATTGGTGGAGGAGGAGGAGGTAGAATTACTGGAGGAACTCCTGACCCATCTGTAAGTGCAGGCGTAACTGGCGGTTCTGGAGGGGGTGCTGGGTCAAATGGAGGAACGTATCAACCTCTTGGCGGTTCAGGAACAGCAGGTCAAGGGAATGCTGGAGCGAATAGTTATGGAGCAACAGATAACCCACGAAACTCTGGTGGTGGCGGTGGTGCAGGAGGGGCAGGAGTAGGTGGTGCAACAGCTCCGAATGGGGGTGCTGGTTTAGCAAACTCTATTACTGGTACTTCTCTTTATTATGCTGCTGGAGGCGGAGGAGGAGACCCAGGAATAGACAGAACTTCGTATGGGAAAGGAACAGGTGGTTCCAGTATAGGTGGTAATGGTGGAGGAAAAACTGATGCTGACAAAAATGCAACAAACGGAGCTACAAATACAGGTTCTGGTGGTGGTGGCCCTGGATATGGTACTTCTCCTGGGACTCCAGGCACTGGCGGCTCTGGTATAGTTATCATTGCCTACCACTACAACGGTTCTGATGGTGTCTCAAACACTTCAACAGGTGGGACTATCACAACCTATGGTTCAGGTGCAAGTCAAATGCAGGTGCATACGTTTACTGTAAGTGGAACGTGGACTATGGTGGCAACAGCCGCAGCAACGAATGCATCTTTTTTATTAAGAATGATATAACTTTATGAATCAACTCTATAACGGTGGTGCAGGACTAACTTACCCATTTAGTAACGCAAGTTTTTTGCTAAAGATGTTATGACTCCTGAACAATTTGCACAATTTTTGAAAGATAATAGGGAAAGTACGGCTGAAGCAGTGCGAATTACGGTCAATGGAAAGATTGATAAGCTCACGACTAAATTAGATAATCATATTGAAAATGATGCGAAGTGGAAAGAAAACGCCGACCCAGCGATAGACTCATTTAACAAAACTATGATAGCGTTTAAGATGACGAATACAGTAGGAAAGTATTTTTTCGGGATATTGATAGGAATTGCGACTTTGATATTAGCGTGGCTTAAAATTAAAC
>JAKALG010000036.1 GCA_021813235.1 bacterium | reverse complement strand
TTTATGACAGTTTTTATATTTTTTGAAAAGTGCACCATAACTATGATTCATCTTCTATCATTTCACTCTTTTTTGGATTTGCATTTTTTTCATCAGAAACGATTTCTCCATCTCTGATGGTGATGATACGATGAGCATGTTCTGCCACTGTCCTATCATGGGTTACCAATATGATGGTACGTCCTTCTTCATTTAAACGCCCCAATATATTCATAACAGTCGCACCACTTTTTGAATCTAGGTTTCCTGTCGGTTCATCAGCAAAAATAACTTTTGGGTCGCAGACTAGAGCTCGAGCGATAGCAACACGTTGTTTCTGTCCACCAGAAATTTGATTAGATAAAAAATTTAATCTATTAGATAACCCCACTGCTTCAAGTGCTTTAGTTGCTAATTCTACATGATTTTTCTTTTTACTATAAGTCAATGGAAGAATCACATTATCCAAGACGGTCGTACGAGCAAGAAGATTAAAAGATTGAAATACGAAGCCTATTCTTTCATTACGGATATAAGCAAGTTCATCATCAGTAAATTCTTTTATATTTTCATTATCAAAAAGATAAGTGCCATCTGTCGCACGATCAAGAAAACCAATGATATGCATCAAGGTAGATTTACCAGACCCAGACGGCCCCATGATAGCCAAAAATTCTCCTTCTTCTACATCTAGGCTTACTCCTCGGAGAACTTTAGTAACAACGCCACCATTGTCGTATTCTTTTTTTATATTTTTAAGTTGTATTAACATTTTTTATTTTTTTATGAGAGTCACAATCTCGTCTCCCTCTGTAAGACCTGTCAATACCTCTGTCATTCCCCCGTCACCTTCCATACCAGTAGATATTTCTACTTCTTTATAATCTTTGTTTTTAGTATTTGTCACTAAACGAATAGTTTTCACTCCAGTTTTATCTTTTAGAATTGCCCGAGAAGGTACTACCAAAATATTATTTTTCTCTCCAACCAAGATAGTCATATTTGCTGTCATCCCTGGACGAAGATCTGGCGCATTTAAGATGTTAGCAGTGATTTTATAATTTACTACACCAGAAATAATGGTGGAAGATGGGTCTATTTTCATTATTATACCTTTAAATATTTGATCGGTATTAAATGCATCAAAAGTAATATCAACGGATGCACCTAGTTTGATACTGGTAATATTCGCTTCATTTATATTTGCTTCTAGATATACATTATTGACATCTTGAAGAGTCATAATATCTTTCAAAGCTTGTGCAAGCTCGCCGATTTTAATATCAACTTTAGTGATTGTTCCATTGGCAGGAGCACGAAGAATTGTGTGTTCAAAATTTACACTAGCAGATTCTAGTTGCCCTTGTGCAGACAAAATATTTGCTTTGGCTAAATCTATATCAGATTGACGGGCTTGAGCTTCCTTCAAGGTGAGCTCGGCTGTGCGTTGATCTATTAAAGCTTGAGCTGTGCCTAAAGCAGAATCCTGTGCTTTCAGTGCTGCTTGATAAGCATTATAATTAGTCAAATAGTCGGGAGCTTGTTTGTTCGGGATATTTATTATCCATTCCGTGACATTAGAAGAAGTGTTGCTTGGAAATGTTATAAATAATCCAGAATCTCCGATAGCTTGCGGAGTGGTTGTCGTCACGAGCCCGTTACCTGAGGCTATTCCTCCGACACTGAAAGTGAGCCCATTTCCAGTGTAATAAATTGAGATAGTTATTTTTCCTTCTACTCCCTTAGAATAATTTCCACTTATTGTTGGAGCTGTATAGTCACTACTTCCTCTATTTGGCACAGCTTCTGGACTAGAATTTAATAAGTTGTTATAAGCATTATTTACAAGAATGTCTTGTTGCGCTTTTACTCTGTCATAATCTCGTTTTGCGTTATCAAGTGCCAGCTGTGATAACTTTATTTCTTCACTAGAAGCACCATCTAAAATGCCTTGATATTTGGCTTGTGCTGCCGCGACAGCTCCACGGGCTTGTGTAAGCGATGCGAGTTCATTACCTTGGTCTAGGGTTGCTAAAATCTGTCCAGCCTTTACTGTATCTCCTACATTTACTTTTAGAGAACGAACAACTCCAGTAGTAGAAAATGATAAATTAAGATCTGTATTTGAAGTGACTTGGCCAGTCGCGAGTACAGTTTGCTTTAAATTCATTAATTTAACTGTATCAGTGGTAATATTGGCACTATTGTCCTTTGGTTTTAAGATTGAATATCCTATAAAAATTAAAACGATTAAGACTATCCCGTATAATATCTTTTTGCGGAGCGACCAACTTTTTATTTTTAACCATATATTTTTTACTTTTTGCATATTAGGAGGTAGTATAACATAAAAAACACCACATAAAAAGTGGTGTTTTTTATAAATAATTAAGTCAATTAATTATTTTTTAGGAGCAGATTTTACAGTTGCTCTATAATCACTCCAAGCAGTTTTAACTGCTGCTGTTTCTGTCTTTGCATTAGCCTTTAATGCAGTTTGATAAGCTGTCTTTGCTGCTTTATAAGTAGCAAGAGCAGAAGCTTTGGTTGTTTTTGCGTCATTCAAAGCTCCTTGATAAGCTGTTTTAGCTGCTGTTATAGCTCCAGCCTTAGCTGTCTTATCTGTATTTGCTTTAGCATCTTTAAGAGCTGCTAGATATGTAGTCCTAGCTGCCTTTATTGCAGAAGTATAAGTAGTTAGACTTGTTCTGTAGTCTTTAAGAGCTGCCTGATAGGTAGTCTTGGCATCTCCATTAGCAGTCTTTAATGCATCTTGAGCTGCTTTCACTGCGGATACACGTGTAGCTTTAGCATTGGCTAGATAATCTTTTCTAGAAGTAGTGATTGTGGTGGTAGTTGTTGTATTGCTTGTGCTATCAGTAGAAGTTCCACTTGTATTTGTTTGTGCAAATACTGTCCCACCGAAGAGCATAAGGCCAAGAACTAAAACTAGAGAAGAGATTTTTAATTTATTTGTCATGTTTTATATATTAGTATTATTTTTAATTCGACCTTACCCTTAATACGCTAGAAGTCCTCAAATTGTTTCAAACCTCATTTTATATTTTGATATTCTGATTTTATTTCCAATATAAATTACTCCCAAAAGATTAATAACTAACAATATAAAGATGCCTGGAGAGATTATTTCAAAAAAGCTTCCCGTGACTGTGCTGATAAAATAAAAGCTCAATCTGAAGCTGGCAAAGAAATCTTGCATCATGCTACCAAATTCTGCATCAACTAATTTACTATTTATATGCCATGCTATTATTACAAGATTAAATACAAGAATAGAAAAAATTGTAAAAAGTGCTGGTTTTACCCGTTTATAATTTATTTTATGCATTATAGATTGATGCATCCCGATCGGAATTTCTACAAGCATTAATTTATTTAATTGTTCATCAATTTTTTCCATATTCTTTTAATTTATCTTTTAACTCTTCTTTTCCCCTACTTATATGTGTTTTCACGGTATTGACCGGTATTCCTAATATTTCTGCTATTTCTTCATACTTAAAACCTTGTTGGTAAAAGAGAAGCAAAGCTTTTTTATATTCTCCATTTATACTTAATAAGGCTTTTTCAACATCGGATACCAATCCCTCTTGCGGATAATACGCTTCAAAGTTAGAGATTGTTTCATTTTCTTCTTCTAAACTTACTTCATTCTTTCGCTTTTTACTTCTTAAAAAATCATAAGATGTGTTTGTCGCAATAGTAAAAATCCAAGTTTTTATATTTTTATTTTCATCTATTGTTTTGCGATGTGTATATACTTTTATAAAAGTTTCTTGTGTGATATCTTTTGCTAGCTGAACATTTTTTGTCATCCGCAAACAATAGTTAAAAATGGCTTTCTCATAGAAAGACAAAATATATTCAAAGGCTTCTGCATCGCCCTTTTTTGCTCGAATTAAAATATCTTTATTTATTTCTTGCATCTTCTTCTAAAATTTTGAGTATCTTATCAAGTTTATTTTGTTCTATATTATCTAGCTTTTTCATTAATGCTTCTGTTTCTTCTTTTACTCGAATGTTATTTTCATAATCTGCATCAGCACGAAGTTCAGAATGTCTACTCTGCAAATTTTGTCCGACCATGATGATAGACAATAAGACGAGTTGCAAAAATGTTTGAGCTATCCATGAGATAGTTGTCGCTGTGCCATTACTTATTGCCTCTGGCAGACTAATCAAAGCAAGAATCGTAAAAGCGATAGCGCACCACATTGTGCCAACCATTTTTGTAATAGAAATGGCTACTTTATCAAGCAAGCTTAATTTTTCTCTATGCTCTTGGTTTACATTTCGTACCATAACTCAATTATACTACATTTTTTGGCTAGTTGTGTCATATTTCTGACTGACTGGATCGAAAACCACAGCGCACCCGCCATCTCGTTGTTCTTCATTTTCTCTTTTGATTCCAAATTCTAAAATGTCAGACATAAAGTTTCAACTTCTCTAAATTATTAATATCATCACACAAATGGGATTCTATTCCTAATGATTTTGCCGTATCAATATTTTTTTTTCCAGTAATCAATATTCCATCAATATCAAACAAGATAGCTTTTATGTTATTTTTCATATATTTATAATAAAAATATTATACCATTTAACCTATAAAAATAAATACAGCCAGACTCCCTTAGGTGTCTGGCTGATTATAATTGTTTATTTATCAGAAAAAATTTTGAAGACCACCTCTCTCTCGGGATCTTCTTTAAATTCCCTTGAAATTATTTTTTCGTTAATTAATTCTGTTTGCCCTTTTTGTAAAAGTGCCATATTCTCATACAGAATTTCCGAAATGATTTTCCAAATATATTTTATTTGGATTTCTTCTTTTCCTGTAGAGAAAGATAAAATTTTCATTTTTGGGTATATGGCATCAACACTTTTGAAACCTCTGCCGTCAACGCCAAAAGCAATTTTTATTTTACTGCCTCTTACAACTTTTTTTCCTTCGCCGTTTGCGCTAACAACATAGTGAACCAATAATTTTTCAAGTGGAGATTCAAATTCTATTTCTCCTTTGAAGAAATTCCCTATCTTGTTGGAAATGATGGTTTTAATTTTGATGTTTAATTCCACTTAATACCTCCTGGATATTTTTTATTTTTGAAAATTAGTTTTATTTTAAAAGAGCTTATTATATTTTACATAATAGCATTATAAAACTATTTTGTCAAATATAAAGTTTTCTTTCATAATTTATGCTTTTGGTTTATCTAATTTTTCAATTCCTAAAATTTTGAATCCAAAATAAACGACCAAGGCTATTACTATGAAATCAATAATAATGCTAATGAAATCCCCATATAGTATTTGGACACTTCCTATGCCAAAAGAGGCTGTTTTGAGGCCATCTGTGGCTCCTAGGGCGATACTAAACAGTGGATTGATGATATCTGTGACAAGTGCAGAAACGACCTTGGAAACAGCTCCCCCTAAAATGAAACCAATAGCTAGACCCACGACTCCTTGCTCTCTAATGAAATCTATAAATCCTTTCATCCCGTTTAGAAATCATACTATTCGTACATATATTATTTATATATAAAGATAGCTGATTTGTGTTATTTTTATAATCTTCTCCCGTTTTGTAAATTTCTAACGGGATTCATATTTAAATTGTTAAACTAATAATATTTTTAAACTCTCTATTTTTTATTTTAATTAAATTAAAAAAAGTAAAATTACAAAGATGATTACAAAGCAAGCGAAAATGCCCACGACTTTACCAAAGAAAATCACGGCTTCCCTTTTTTTATTTTCTATAAGTAATTGTAATGGTTCAGAGAGAAACAAAAACCCCATAACTGCCGCTGATAACACAAAAAGGCTGAGCATCGTCATGGGAATGATTATGGTATCTTGTTGACCTTTTATAAAAGAAATCACCGTACTCATAGACAAGACTAAAAGGACGATATACAAGACCGCTCCTAATGCATAAAAAAATGGTTTTTTCATAATATGTTGATTATACACCCCTTATAATAATATTTTTATTTTAATATTATAGGATTTATTTAAATGCAAAATGCATCAATACAATAGTCAGAGCATTTAAAATCACCAAAGCCAACACGAATGTTGTTTTTGATTGCATCGCGTCAGGATTAATTAAAATATATATTGTGTAGATTATTGCGACAATTGCCGCACCGAGAAAATTTCCTTTTATCATAAATTTATTTGTTAGTTATTAATACTAATTTTTTTTCTACTATCTAAGTTATTATAACATGGCCGAAGGCCCTGAGGAACGAAGTGACGAAGTGCTGGGAGACTTGGAATCGAACCAAGATTCACGGCTTCAAAGGCCGCTGTCCTACCGTTAGACGATCTCCCAATATTTATTAAACAACTTTATCATCTTGCCCTAAAATCTTCACCAGCGCAAGTTCGAGCGGAAGTTCGGAAACGAAAGCACGGTCGATGTCGCTATAGGCTTCTAGAAGAATTGAAAGAGCTTTTGAACGAAGGAAGCCTTCTTTATCGGCTTTTACTAAGCCTTTCAAAAATTCTAAATCTTCTTCACCTAAATCGCCTGTCATTTCTTTTTCTAATTTCGGCGCATATTTCAAAATCACAGCCACACGAAACTTTTCAATAATAAGTTTGAAGTAAAGTTTCATGTCTAAATTTTCTCCGGATGCTTTGCGAACAGTTGCAATTCCTTTTTCTAAATCTTTTTCTGCTATTGCAGAAATAAAATCATTCACTAGAGTCGTTTTTGGTGCGCCAGTTATCTTTTCTACATCTGCTCTAACTATTTTGCTTATCTTTTTTCCTTTTGCATCAACAGAGAAATTTAAAACTTTTTGTAGTGTACCCAACGCATCTCGGAAAGAACCATCTCCTAATATTGCGATGAGTTCTGCTACGCCACTTTCTAATTCAAAACCCTCTTTCTTCGCGACATCTAAAACCATATTTTTAGCAATGATGTCGGAAGCTTTTCTAAATGTGAAAACCTGACAACGAGAGACAATTGTCTCAGGAACTTTGTGTACTTCAGTCGTAGCTAGAATGAAAATGACATGTTTTGGTGGCTCTTCCAATGTCTTCAACAATGCACCCCAAGCATCTTTGGAAAGCATATGAACCTCGTCTATTATGTAAACTTTGTATTTTGAGTCAAAAGGAAGGACTCTAGCCCCGTCCCGAAGGACTCTAATGTCCTCTATACCTCGATTTGAGGCGGCATCTATCTCATAAAGGTCATTCTCTGAGACCCCGATTTCCTTAGCGAAAATACGAGCTACAGAGGTTTTTCCTATGCCTCTGGAACCCACAAAAAGGTAAG
>JAKALG010000035.1 GCA_021813235.1 bacterium | reverse complement strand
GTACCCCATAAATCGGTAGAAGAACCAAAAACAATATAAGAAGAACTTGTGGGCATTGTAAGTGAGCCAGAACCAAAAACAGTACTTGTTGTGGTTTTTAATAATGATATAAATTCAGTAATTGACTGATTATATACCTGAAATATATTCGTAGGAGAAGCTGTGGAAAATACTCCGTCTTCTACTTTTACATTATTTACATTACTCCAACTACCAAGACAATCCGCTAGTGGGAGACACACATCATTTGCAGTCCCCGCATAATTCGGTCCCAAAGAACTCGCATACACGTAGTATGCTATCCCTATCCCCACAACCGCTAATAATGTAATGAGTGTTTTTTTCATTCTATTGACACGCTGAATTGGTTGAATAGATGACCCCTCCGACAGACCACATACACGTTGCACCTGAACCTGTTAAATCTTGCAGTTGAACTTCTGCGGGGGTTCCTGCCTGACCTACGGAAAGGGTTGAGGTTGAAGCTCCTGTATTTACGACGAGATTTCCTTTTAACGTAGAGGTAGCGTCTACCTGTAAAGTTCCATTCACTTCTAAAAGAGCTGCTGGCGTTGTTGTGCCAACACCCACATTGCTTCCAGACTGATATATATTTGAGTTGGTAATTGCTGTCCCAGAGGTTGCCATAGGAACATAACCCGCCGAGAAAGGAGTTGAGGTTGTTACGCCTCCTGCTGAACCTGTATCAGCAGAACAAGTAAATACACCCGCCGACGTAGAGGAAGCAACGTGCTGACCTGCGGGACAAGAGAATGCAGTCATAAGCGTATAATCAGTCCCACTGGTCGCATTTATAAGTTTTCCAGACGTTGATTTTACAAGTCCAGTACCAAGAGTGGTTTGAGTGATATCACCATTTACTACGAGAGCGGTAGCGGGGGTGGTTGTACCTACGCCGACACGATTAGACGAGGTCAACGTCATTGTGTTTATGCCCGCATTCACAAGATTCATCACGTCAGGGGCGGTAGAATCTATGCCAGTGTTGGGGTCGGGTCCAAATGTATATTCAGGGTATGGAGTAAAACCTGTTCCTGCAATTACTTGTCCATCAATAGTGGTCGTCGCAGAAACGTGAAGTCTTCCAGAAATATCAAAAGTATAAAGCGGATTGGCGGTTCCAATTCCTACATTACCGCCATTATAGAAAATACCCGTTGAGGTTGTAATCCACTGGGAAGAAGACGTATTCGTAAACGTATGCACGCCGTTTAAGGTTGAGATACCTATTCCATTGCCCGCAGCAAAAGTTTGGGTTGAGGAGGTTGAGCCATTGAGAGACTGAATCGCTGCGGTAAGCCACGTTGACGGATTTATGCCATTTACAGTTGTGAATGTGGGAGTGGTGGTTACGGTGAGCGTAATTGTTGAGGGTAATGTGGTGGTAGTAACAGAGAGAAGATTATTGCCTGATAACAGTTTCCATACGGTATCAGTAAGTCCTGCGAAAGTAGAGGTGGTGAATGAGCCTCCGCACGTTCCATTGATAAATGTTCCTGATGCATTTGTTCCTATACAGGGCGTATTAGATAGGGATGGAATTTGTACAGATGAAGATGTGGGAAGTGGTGAAATAATTCCTCCAAAAGCCTTCCACGGGGAAAGAGAGGGTGCTGTTTGAGCCGAAACAATAAGAACACTTGCTAAAAGTGCTATTGACGGAATTAGTATTTTATAGAGTCTGTTCATTGTATATATTCTATGAAATTGGATGGTTTATCTAACCTCTTGTATTTTAGATTGATTGTGGTATAGTATTGGTATGACTACTTTGATGTATTATTGGCTCGTGGGATTAGGACTTTTGTTCCTTGCGCTGGCGATATTTTGGGTAGGTTTTCTTTTATTCCGTTTGGGACAGTTCTTTTTGAGGGGAATAAAGACGATGATTCATTATCTGCTTTGGAACTAAGTTTTGAGAACGCTTTTCTTATAAGCCCCTCAGTTGAGTTTGATTCCTTCATTGCTTTTGACATAGCAATTTGTCCAGCGGATTCTGCTGTGCCAACGATATCTCCCCTTACCAATGACCCGACACCTTTTGCAATAGCCCAAGGATAGTGAATTGTTTCTTGTAAACTCGCTGGCGCTTGACGATTTACAACTTGCGCCCTACCCGAAACTTCCTTACCAAAATTAGTCAACGCTCCATAGAGTTTTTTAATATCTGCCGACTTTCCTCCCGTAAGTTCGTCTAATTTTCCATAAAGATTTTCTCTTATTGCATCCGCTTCTTTAAGCGTGTGAGCAACTTCTGGGTCTGTTCTCGCTACTGCTTGCCCTACTTTGTTTTTTGCATAATAAGAATTGAGCTCGCCGTTTGCTTCGTGTAAAAAGTTTTCTGCATCCCCCAGAGATATCGTTCCTTTTGCCTTATATGCCTCCGCTGATGATTTAATTCTTTGAGCCAAACTCGGATTTAATAATTCTGTACGAGGAGTAATAGTAGACTCAATAGCTTTCGCTATTGGCTCTGTACTAATTTCAATATGTTTGTTCGGCGAAAGAGTTTTTTCATAAGTATCCCATATCCTTTTTTTGGTATCTAAAATAGCACTATCAAGGTCATTGATACTCATTTTAGAAGTATCTACACCCTTTAATTTAAGAGTATCAGCTACTTCTGGGATAGCCATAGAAACATCTTTTGTGAAGTTTGTATTATTCTTTGCGGGTTTTATCGCGCGAAAAATAGCGTCCTCTACCTCTGGATTAAGAACTTTTTTTACTCCTTGATATGTTTCTTTTGCAAGTCCAGCGCCGATAGGCGTCAAACCTCCAACACTAGCGCCCAAAATAGACCCAATAAGTCCCTGTGTTGCGGTTGAGCCTATTGTTGATTCGGGTCTCTGTAATTCAGCACCTCCCGCACCAAGTCCTCCAATTACCGCACCTTCGCCCGCTCCTTTTAGACTCTGTTTTATAAGCTGTTTTCCTCCTTGTGTGGCGAGTGCTTTTGCTCCTTGTGCGGCTTCACCGCCTCCAACAAAATAAGACGCAAGCTCTGCACCTGTTCCTACGATATCTTTTGCTGTTTGTCCTCCTGTTAGTTGTTTTCCTTCTTCACTCGTTCCTAGTGGCTGAACCTTACCAAAATAACCAAAATCAGTTGGCTGAGTGTCCATTGCGTTTGCCTCTGCTTCCTTTCCGACATTTTCAATTGATTTACTCCCAATTAGTTTACCTACTCCTTGTGTTGCTAAGCCACCTATTCCAACGAGTGCTTTTGCTCCTGTGGTAGCTACTCTAAGAAAAGGTTTTGCTATTCCTTGAATTGTTGACTTAAAAAATCCAGGTTGTTGTTCTGGTGTGGGGGCGTTAGTCTTTCCCACAAGCTGTTCAAGTGTCATTTTATTACCCTGAACCTGTGTACTATTCTGTGGACTAACGGAAGTATCCGCTGGTTGCTGAATAGGCGGTTGATTCTGTTGAGAGGGTGTTGAATTGATAAGTTCGTCTAATTTCATTTGATAATTTCATAGTCATCATTTCCGTTTTTTCTTACCATCTGACCTCCATATTCAAACGTAGAACCATCGGGGAAGTTTTTAAGAAGATTACTAACATCTAATCCCTTAGCCTTAAACTCATCAAGAATATTTGAATTGATTAAAGCCTCATCAGGATATTTACCCATTACCTTCTTATATTCTTCCGACATGCTCTTCATTGCACTTGACATCAAATATGATTTATTGTTGAGAACACTCTGCACAATATTGTCAGGACGAGAAGAATTGAGAGAATCTTGCTGTTGTTTAATCTCTGCCGTATCTGGTACACCCCCCTTATACGCGCGCGCAATTTCAACACCAAGAAGGTTTACGGTATCTTGAAACTGCGCTACTGCGTCAGCGATTCCAGGTTTGTTTATATTCTCTGCCACGAAGTTAGCAACAGAGTTGTATTTTGATATATCAGTATTTTGTAGTTCCTTACTCAATTCGCTAAGTCTTGCCATATGAGACAGGGCAGTATTGATACTCACTCTTGTTTGATAGTATTGTCTGTCAGTGTTCCATTTATTTTGGAAGTTATATCTTTGTTTATTTTGTGCCTCGCTATATGTTGGGTCTATTTGTTTTGCGTAGGCATTATAAGCCTCAGCCTTTTTTGCGCCACCCATCCCTTTGGCGATGTCAGAAATAAGAGCCTCACCATTGATGAGAGAAAGTACATCCGTCCTTACCATATCATTTGGAAGCTTATTAAACGCATCTCTATTTAGATTTGGATTCTCTTTAAAGATAGCGTCATATTGAGAGTTTACCGCGTTTGTCGGAGCGATAGGTGTAGTTGAAACACCCTCTCTCGTTTTAATACCTTGCAAGACTTGATTTATCTGCGAATCAGAAAGTGAACCTATTTTTGCGTTCTTATCAATTCCAGGAACAGCATCTGCTCCGTAGCCATTGTTGCTCCACTTTTTAAGAGCCTCATCAACAGAGAGATTTTTATAAATATCGGAAGTCAAAAGATTCTTTGCGATTTCAGTATCCTTAGCCTCACCTTGTGAAGATAAGAACGTTCCTCCATCAGAAGATTTCACACCACTATCAACACCACCTAATCCTGCTGTGGTAGATGTTGCTTTTATTCCAAAAATATTTATTCCTCCGTTTGATGTTTGTGTTGGCGAAGTACTATCCGAAGAAGTAGCGGGTGGATTTGCGGGCGTGATTGCTCCCGTTTGGGCATTTACAAAACCAAATGTTTTATTTCCAAATTGGTCAGTTCCTATCTCTTTGAACTCTCCCTTATCACTCCACGCAGGAGCATATGAAATAATTGTTTTTCCGTCTGCTCCATATTGAGGAATCAAGGGTATACCTTCTTTTGTTTTAAGGGCGTTTTTGTCTTGCCCCGCCACTACATTAAATGGAGCATTGATAGTCTGAGTTGTTTCTGATTGTTTACCCGTTGACTTATCAAACGTGACTAAATGCCTTGTAGTCGTTCCATCTGTATTGGGAGTGTAGTGTTCATAACTAATAGGTTTAAATTGTTCTGGGAGAGAATTATTCCAAATCTGATGCATTTGATAATCCGAATATCCGAGAGCATCTTGAATCTTTTTCAATTCTCCTTGTGAATCGAGTTTTTGAGCATCTGCAAAAGAAGATACACCCTTTTCTGCAAGTCCAGAAGCAAGCGCAGAGATAGCAGACTCTCCCGCACTTACTAGATTATCTTTTGCGATTTTTGCTTGTTCATCATTTCGTTTAAGTTGAGCCTCATATAAACTCTTTGATGATTCATCTATTTTTGCGTAAAGACCACCCAATTCGGTTGCCCGAAGAGAGTTTTGAAGTTGTTTTGCTTTTTCGGTTGTTTGTACATTCTTACTTCTTTCGCCTAACGCAGTCATCGAGCCCCCCAATCCGAATCCTGACATAACGGCTCTTAATCCCCCTTCACGAACCTGCCCAGCCTCTTCCTCTCCTTGAACGCCTAAATCATATTTTTGATTGATTGCCGCTATCTCATCTTTGCGTTTTGCTAATTCATTCGCATAAGTAGTCTCGGGGGTGATTGGTGTTTGAGTTTCATCATATTTTGCCATCGCAGTATCTACGCTCGGTGTCGCAGGAATACGATTATATGTGGTAGGAGTCGTGGGAGTATTTGATGGAGTAGAAGTTGATGGAATGGGGGTTGATGGCAATGCAGGCGAAGGAGTTGGTAAAGAAGTTGCGGAAGCGGGGGTCGTTGAAGGAACAATCGGGGCTTTTACCATAGAAACTCCGCTTTGTGGGTCTGCGTCTTGTGTTCCTTTTAATGCAATAAGAGCTGCATTTGAATCAGGCGCATCAATGGTATTCATCCCTCCTGTTTTGGTAGCGTATTGAAATTGTGCCATTTTATTTTCTTCTAATTAAACCTCCATTTACCAATCCATCATAAATCATATCGACTTTAACTTTTACCTGTGATACCTCCGATTGAGCATTATCTGCTTTTTCTTGCGCAACACTAGCACTCTCTTGGGCTTTAATAGCGGTAGTTTGTGCTTCTGCTGTATTCGCTCTCATAGTAGCTAAGTCGGAGCCTAGTCTATACACAACCCCGCCCAAAAGAACAAGCACTCCTACTATTGAAACTCCTATTGTTATTTGTCCTTTACGCATATTACCAATAAACTATTACTATACCTTGATTACCTGCGCTTCCCGCTCCATTTGCACCGCCGTGACCGCCATTTCCATAACTAAACCCTCCCCACAAACCACTTCCACCCTTTCCACCCAAATAAAGGGGACCAGTTAAAACGACCCCCATTGTTCCGCTATCTCCATTTATATTTATATCTCCTCCCGTTGCGCTTCCGCCGGTGCCACCATCTGCGATGCTTGCAGAAGTTCCACCAATTCCACCAGGACTTGAAATTACATATGCGCCAAATGACGATGTTGCGGTTGCAGCGCCTACCGTAACAACTACGGAACTTGTTGCGGAAACATCTATAATTTTATCTCCACGCCCACCCGCACCACCGCCGCCACCAGTATTAGACGTAGCACCACCGCCAGTGCCACCACCGCCAATAACGATTACATATATTTTTTGAACATTTGTTGGTTTCGTCCACGTAGAAGTACCAACAGTAGTAAAGTATGTGGCGTGTGTAAATCCTGCTCCTAAAACGGGAGAGGTGAATGTGGTCGTTGCGGTTCCACTAAACGAGGTCGTGGCATTAAAGCTCGCCGCTCCGTTTACGGTAGTTGTCCCGTTCACGTTTAGATTATTCAATGTAGATGTTCCCGTGTAGTTTATATCGAGAGAATAATCAGTGAAACCTTGTGAGAGTTTACCTGCGGAGTTCGTAACGGGAACGGTTGTCGTGGCGGAGGAGGTGGTGTTGAAGTATTTATTAGGAACAATAAGGTCTGCTCCTGTTGAGCCTATTTCCGTTGCATTGCCTATATTTGTAGTAGAGGCTTCCTGATAGATACCTTTTTGGATTGTTGAACCGTTAGGCGCGCCAGAGAAAGAAAGAGCATCGGCATATGTTTTGTCAATTAAATCCTTACCATTTGAAAATGTAGGTTCTGTTGTGTAGGTAATTTTGCTATCCCATGTATCTAATCCATTTACTTTTCTGTTTACAAACTCACTTTGTGGATAGTTGGTAATTGTAACGCTTGCCAATCTATTATGAGGATATGCGAGAGCAGACGAAGTTGTGTTTGGGTTGCTGTATGAAATACCTCTCGAAAGTCCAGTAACAGAAGTTGATGAAGCGGTTCCACACACATATTCAATCTGAGGAGAGTTTACGTCTAATGTAAAACATAAATACCCCGACAATGGTGTACCATCTTTATACGCCCCACTTGCGAGAGTCATTGTGGTTGCACTTTTAGTAATTGCGGTTGCAAGAAAATCACTTACTAATGCAGGAGTTGAAGGAACAGCAGAACCCACTATTTTAGGAGTAGGGGCTGATAATCCAATAAGAGACAAGAGTCCGAGAAATGAGGCTACAATTTTATCTATCATATAGTTTAATAATAATATATTTTGTCAATCTTCTAACTTGA
>JAKALG010000034.1 GCA_021813235.1 bacterium | reverse complement strand
GATTTATTTAGTAGACTTTTGGTTTCTGGAATTGTTATACTGATTGTAGCGCAGTCTTTTATGAATATCGCTTCGGTCACTGGAGTTTTCCCACTGACGGGCGTGCCACTCGTTTTTATCAGCCATGGAGGTACTTCGCTTATGATAGATTTGATAGCTATAGGAATTGTGCTTCAGATATCGAAATTTAACACAGGCACTAGGTAATTAGGCACTAGGCACTAGCTAAATTAAAAAAAGCTAAAGCCTAGAGCCTAAGGCCTAAGGCCTAATAATAATATGAAAATAGTATTTACAGGAGGAGGAACAGGTGGACATTTTTATCCAATCATAGCTGTTGCTCAAAAAGTCAACCAAATAATAGATGAGGAAAATATAATAGGAGCAAAACTCTATTATGTTTCTGATAATCCCTATGACAAAGAAATGCTTTTTGAAAATGGGCTTTTGTATGAAGAAGTGAAAGCAGGCAAAATGCGTACCTATTTTTCTTTCAAAAATTTCACAGATCTTTTCAAAATGTTTTTCGGTACAGTAAATGCTATTTATAAAATATTTACGATTTATCCTGATGTTGTTTTTGGTAAAGGGGGGTATGCTTCATTCCCAGCTATTTTAGCGGCTAGAATTTTACGCATTCCTATAATTATTCATGAGTCAGATTCAGTACCAGGACGAGTAAATAAATGGGCAGGACGTTTTGCTAAAAAGGTGGCTGTGTCATTTAAAGAAGCGGCAGAATATTTTCCTAAAGATAAAGTGGCTTGGACAGGACAACCAATAATAATGGAAATAGAGCACATTGCTCCACGTGAAGAAGCTTTAAAATATTTTAAATTAGAAGCGGATTTACCAGTCGTCTTCATTTTAGGTGGTTCACAAGGAGCAGAGATTATCAATAATACTATATTGAGTGCCTTGCCGAGACTTGTTAAAAATTTCCAAATTATACATCAGACAGGGATAAATAATTTTAAAAGCGTTGAAGGGCAAGTAAAAGTTGTACTTGCTTCTAGTGAGGACAGGGCAAGATACTTACCAATTCCATATTTAAATCCATTAGCTATGAAAATGGCTGCTGGAGCAGCAACTATTATTGTTTCTCGTGCTGGGTCAATGATATTTGAAATAGCTTCTTGGGGGGTACCTTCTATTATTGTTCCCATCACGACAACTAATGGGGATCATCAAAGAAAAAATGCTTTTAACTACGCTCACGCCGGAGCATGTGATGTGATAGAGGAAATGAATATGACTGCAAATATTTTATGTTCGGAAATTGAAAGAATTACGAATGATAAAGCAGTCTGGAATAAAATGGTACAAGGGACAAAAGATTTTAATAAGCCTGATGCAGCTTATAAAATCGCTCGTGCACTCATAGACATGGCCCTTGCGCATGAAAAATAATCGTGATATAATATAGGTAGTTAAATAGTACCTCGTTAATTTAAGAGGTTTTTTTATTTTTTAAAAAACGGAGGAGTAAAAATGGAAAATAAACTTGTGACTCTTTATGAAGTAAATCGGATTATATCTGATAATTACTTCGACAAAAGAAGGGTCTTCACTACTGGCGTATTTGATGTTCCGCATATAGGACATCCAAGATATTTAGCAGAAGCAAAAAAACAAGGTGATATTCTAATAGTGGGAATTCATTCTGACGGACTGGTAAAGGAAAGGAAAGGTCCGGATCGTCCAGTATATTCAGAGAAAGAAAGAATGGAATTTTTATCTTATTACTCTTCTGTAGATTTTGTCTTAAAACTAGAAGACCAAAATATGGTTTATGAAACAATAAGAAAATTAAGAGCGTCTATTTTAGTTGTTTCAGAAACGACAGAAGATGTAGATAATTGTCCGAGTACAATGATTAATTTATTTAGTAGTTTTATGGAAGTCATTGTATTGGGAGCACAGTCGGAACATCACAGTACCGATGTAATTAAAATCCCAAAAGAAGAATTTACATCAAAGTAAGCTCAGTAATAATAAGAGAAGCCAAAAATCTCTTCTTACTGGGCTTTTCTTATTTTTACCAAAAAATGTTAGAATATGTATATGATTAAAGTCGTTACAAGATTTGCGCCTTCGCCTACGGGTTTTATGCATGTTGGAGGTGTTCGCACTGCTTTATATGCGTATCTTTGGGCCAAGAAAAATAAAGGCACTTTTATATTGAGAATTGAAGATACAGACAAAGAAAGGGAAGTAGAGGGTTCTATAGCGCATATTATAGAATCATTAAAATGGCTAGGCATTGATTGGGACCAAGGTCCAGAAATCGGAGGTCCGCATGCACCATATTTACAATCAGAAAGACTTGGAATATATAAAAAATACGCAGAGATTTTAATTAATAAAGGTTTTGCTTATCCAGACCCATATACTGAAGAAGAAGTAAATCAATTTCGTGAAAGGGCAGAACTGGCTAAAAAACCATTTTTATTTAGAGAGCATCGTCCTGAAACTTTTGATGTTTGGGATGAAAAAAAACCTCTTCGCTTTAAAGTGCCAGAAATAAAAAGTTATAAATGGAATGACCTCGTCTATGGAGATTTGTCTGCAGGGCCTGAAGCATTGGATGATTTTATTTTAATAAAAAGTGATGGATATCCGACGTATAATTTCGCACATATTGTTGATGACATAGAAATGGGTATCTCTCATGTCATGCGTGGACAAGAATTTATTTCTTCTGTGCCAAAATTCTTATCTCTTTATGAAGCTTTAGGCATAGAGCCTCCGCTTTTTGCAACCTTGCCACCAATCATGGGGAGTGATGGCAATAAAAAATTAAGTAAAAGAGACGGAGCAAAAGATATTTTAGAATATAAAAATGAAGGATATTTACCGCAGGCGATGATAAACTTCTTGGCGCTTTTGGGTTGGAACCCTGGAGACGATAGAGAAATATTCACAATAGAAGAACTCATAGAAACTTTTGATATCTCTCGTGTAGGACATTCTGGCGCTCAATGGAATGACGATAAATTGAATTGGATAAATAAAGAACATATCAAGAAACTCTCGGAAGAAGAACTAAAAGAAAATATTTTTAAATATTTACCAGAAGATTTGAAAAAAGAAAAATTAATTCCTCTAATTGTAGAGAGAATCTCTAAATGGGGAGATATAAAAGAAATGGTAACAAAAGGGGAGCTTGATTTCTTTTATAAACAACCCGGATATGAAAGTGAAAAACTTATTTATAAAAACACGGGAGCGGAAAAGATTTCAGAAAATTTAAAGAAAGCGATAAGTGAATTAGAAAAGATAGATGAAAAAGAATTCACAGTTCTAAATGTAAAAAATGCTTTGATGCAAATTGCAAATAATTTAGAAAATAGGGGAGAGCTACTGCATCCTGTCCGCTATGCTTTATCGGGGCTAGATAAATCTCCAGACCCATTCTTGATTGCCTCTATTTTAGGAAAAAATGAAACTTTGTTACGATTACAAAAAGCCATATAAGAATAAGAAAGATATTTTTTTATTAATTCTTGCAGGAATTCTTGTATTAATTCCCGTTGTTTTTTCCTATGCCCAAACCGCAGATGAATTAAGCAGTATAATAAGTCAAAAAAATGCTGACATAGATAAACTAGAGTTAGAAATTAAACAGTATCAGACAGAACTAAATGATTTAGGCAAACAGAAAAATTCCTTGAATGGCTCTATCAAGCAACTTGATTTAACTAGAAAAAAATTAACAGCAGACATTTCTGTCACTCAAAAAAAGATAGATAAAACAACTCTGCAAATAAAGGAATTAGGATTGCAAATAAACAACAAAGAAGACCGTATTTCTAACAATACAGATGCTTTATCCTTAGACATCAGACAAATGAACGAATTGGAACAAAGCAATGAAATAGCGACCATACTTTCAGAAAACGATTTTACGACAATGTGGAATGATATAGATAATATGTCTACTATCAGTAAAAATATTAGGGAAGCAATAATTGAATTGAGACAAGTGAAAAGTGACTTAGAAGATACTAGAAAGGAAACAACAGACGCAAAAAATCAACTTGTTGCACTAAAGTCTAAACTAGCTGACCAGAAAAAAATAGTAGATCAAAATACGGCAGACAAAAAGAAACTTTTAGCACAGACAAAAAACAGCGAATCTAATTATCAAAAATTATTGAAAGATAGACTCGCAAAGAAAGATGCATTTGAAAAAGAATTAAGTAATTATGAATCGCAATTGAAATATATTCTTGATCCTTCTAAATTGCCGAATGGAGGAGTATTGAGCTGGCCAGTTGATTATGTTTTTATTACTCAATATTTCGGCAAGACGGAAGCAGGGAAACGTCTCTATGTGAATGGCACACACAATGGTGTAGATTTTCGTGCTTCTATCGGTACACCTGTAATGGCTATGTCTGGAGGTGTAGTTGCTGGTGTTGGTAATACAGATACACAATGCTCAGGAGTCTCATTTGGGCGTTTTATTTTAATTAAATATGATAATGGTCTTGCTAGCACTTATGGGCATTTATCGCTCATTAAAGTAAACGTAGGGGAAAAAGTCTCTCGTGGACAGATAGTCGGCTATAGTGGCAATACAGGCTATTCTACAGGCCCTCATTTGCATGTTTCGGTCTATGCACGTGATGCAGTGGAGATAAAAAGTATACCGAGTAAATCATGTCCTGGCAGAATGCTTACTATGCCAGTCTCTGCTATAAACGCTTACCTTGACCCGATGTATTACTTGCCTCCATATAAGTAAAAGTGGTAAAATATAAATATGAAAGGTAATATGATGAAAAGCGAACAAGATGGATTTCTCAAATTAATCATTTTTATCATCGTCGCTTTGTTTTTGATGAAGTATTTTAAAATAAGTTTGTCTGATGTTTTCAATTGGATCAAGACATTATTTAATAGTGTTTTCTAATCAGACCTGCTTCCAGCAGGCAGAATCGTAATGATGAATCTTTATAGAGAAAACAAAGGGATAAGCATCGTCGGTATTTTACTTTTAGGAGTTATTTTAATTTTAGTTTTGAGTTATTTTAAAGTAAGTGTGCGATCTGTAGTAGAAAGTCCTGAAGCACAAGACAATATACACTATGTCGGGGGAGGGACGGTAAGCATTTGGGACAAGTATTTGAAAGAGCCTGCATCCTATCTTTGGAATGATGTTTTTATAAATATTTTTTGGAAATCTTTTATAAATAATATGGAGCGCATCAGAGATGGAAAACCTACTGACTATGAGTTGAGCTCTCCAGCCTTACCTAAACCGTAGGGAATAGCCTTTTAGGCTATATATTTAAAATAGTATCGTGTCGCACAATATATGTTTTGGGACGTTGCACGTTCTAAAACATAGCGTGGATTTTGCGCACATTATATTATGTCGCAAAATCCACTTTGGGACATACAATATCCCATTCTATTTACATGAGCTAGAGAGTGCGTAGCCGGCTTTTTCCGCTTCCCCAGATGTTTTGAAGTAAATTCTATTTTCTTCTTTAATAGTTTTTCCAGCGCCACAACTTATGGAATAATATTTACTCCCCCGATTTGAAGCAAAAAAACTTCCGGAAATTGATTTTTGAGAATTATCTGAATTTTGAGGCAAAATGGCTAAATTTTGGTCTACAGTACCTATGGCATTAGCTTCTTGTCCATTATATTCGATTTTAAGGCCTGAACTCGTTTCTTTTGATAGTCTACCTAGCTCAAATGAGCCTAAACCGACCAAAATAATGATTATTATTACCAATATGTCTTTGCCTTTGTCGCTTTCAATAAATAGCTTGATTTTTTCCATGTAATTGTTTATACTTACTCCTACGTTGATTTATAAGTAAATTTTAACATTTAATTTCATAAAAACAAATATATGGCACATAGAAAAGCCGGCGGAACCGCGAAAAACTTAAGAGACTCAAATCCAAAGTACCTAGGTACAAAACTTGCTGATGGAGAGAAAGCACAAGCTGGCTCAATCATCATTCGTCAGCGTGGTACAGTCATTATGGCTGGCAATAACGTATCTATGGGTAAAGATCACACCTTATTTGCCTTGAAAGCTGGTACGGTCAAATTTGGCTCTAGGCGCAAAACATCCTTTAACGGCAAGACGGTTGTCAAAAAGGTGGTAAATGTAAACTAAATATTTAAAAATAGAAATCCCCTCTCGTTGTGGGGATTTTTTGTTTTCGGTATATACTTAAGCTAAATAGAGTTGTTTAATAAATGAAGGAAAAAGGTTATGAAAAATCCTGGGAAAAATACCGTAACCTTGGGCCCTGTTATATTTGAAGATGACGGAGAATGCATCATAGAGATACATTCCAATCTTTTGATTTTAAAATTACTTTTTGACTACCTTGAAGGTAATTTCAAAAGGATTCTTCTTTATGAAGAATGTATAGACGTCCATCTAAGGATGGGAGCCCAAGAATTTTTTTTAGAAAAATGCGTCAAAACTTTTTGTTTCAGATTTAATCTGGAGTTTATAAATAAAAATATTTTTGATGCAACTTAAAAAGAACTAGTATATAAATTTTATGCTAGTTCTTATTTTATTTTCTCCACAATAAGCTTAAATGAAGATTTTTTATTTTTTATGAGAATCGGAATTTCAAACTCCCCTATTTCTTTTATTTGTTTTTCTAGATCAATAAATTTCTCATCTATTTGTACATGACATTGCTTTTCCATAGCCTCGCTAAGCATTTTTGCATGAATAGCAGAAAAAAGATGACCTTTTTCATCAGCTTTAGCCCCTATAGTGATGGTCTTGCCTTTTATTTCTTCTAAATTTTTCATTAAAAGATCTTCTTGCACTTCCCTTTCAATAATGATTTCTTTTTTATGTCTTTCAAGTTCAGCTACGGCTTTCGGTGTCGCAAGAGTCGCGAGCTTTTTAGGAAATAAAAAATTTACAGCATAACCGTCATTTACTTCTTTTATGTCGTATTTTTTGCCCACCCTAGGAACATCTTGTAAAAAAATAACCTTCATTGAATTATACTAGAATTTAGTTTTTTAATAATAATTCTACTGCTTTATTTAATTGTGAATCATTTTTAGTTTCAGCATCTTTAGCAGTTATCGGTACTACATAATCTGGAGTCAAACCTTTTTCTGAAATAGAATTACCATTTGGAGTGAGCCATTTTGCTACAGTGATTTTAAGAAGAGTATCGGGAGTAACTTTCACGACTTCTTGCACTGAACCCTTTCCATAACTTTTTTCTCCGACTAAAATAGCTTTTTTATAATCTTGCATTGCTCCAGCTAATATTTCTGAAGCTGAAGCTGAACCACCGTCTATCAAGATAACGAATTTTAATTTATCAGTAAAAATGTTATAGCCTTGGCTTCTGTATATTTTTGGTTTTGCATTATTGCCATAATCTTCCGTGACCACAGGTTTGCCACCTTCCAAGAACCAGCTAGCCATAGAAACAGCTGAATCTAAATAACCTCCTGGATTGCCTCGTAAATCAAGTAGCAATTTATCAGAACCTGATGTAGAAAATTTCTTTAACGCACCGCGGAATAATTCTGCTGAATTTGCTGAAAAACTGTAAAGTCTTATTACAAAAATGCCATCCTTTCTTAATTCTGTATCAAGAGTCGGTATATTTATATTTTCTCTTGTGATTTTTATTTCTTTAGGCTCTTTATCTCCATCATGAAAGACAGTCAGTTTGACAGTTGTGCCAGCATCACCCCTAATCAACTTTATTGCTTTATCAACACTTAGATCAGATGTAACTGTGTCATCAATCTTGAGAATTTTATCCCCTGATTTTATGTTGGCTTTATATGCAGGAGTATCTTTTAAAGGCGCAATGACAGTGAGAACTTTATCTTTTATACCTACTTCCATGCCTATTCCTCCAAAACTACCTTGTATTGAGTCTTCAAACATCTTTGCATCATCTGGACTAAAAAAGACGCTGTATGGGTCATTAAGTGAGCCTACAAGACCTGAAATAGCCCCATAAATCTTATTTTGGTCGGTTATTTTGCTAGCGTTTGGGTATTTTTCATTTATATCATTCCAGACTTTCCAAAAAGGAGAAAAATCAGCTTGAGTAGCTACCCCCATTTCT